>JAICLN010000004.1 GCA_025925615.1 Actinomycetospora sp.
CCACTCGTAGCCCTCGTGCGAGGTCTGCTCGGGAGCGCGGCCGGGGTAGCCCACCGGCATGATCAGCTTGTAGGCCTGCAGTCCGCCCGGACGCCGGGTCAGCGGCACGAAGGTCATCCCGCCACGCTGGACCGCCGGCATCCGGACCCGCGGGTCGCCGGTCGGCGGGGCGTCGACGAGCTCGTCCAGCGCCACCAGGAACGCCCGCGCGAGCGGCAGCAGCAGTTCCAGCGTGGGCTTGCGCTGCCCGGACTCGAGCCGCGACAGCGTCGAGAGGGAGATGCCCGTCGACTCGGCCAGGTCGGTCAGCGTCAGGGAACGGGCGGTGCGGATCGCGCGCAGCCGCGGACCCACGCCGTCGAGGACCTCGGCGAACTCGTTCATGCCCGCAAGTTTGCCATCTTGGCAAGCTTCTTTGCCATCCTGACGACGGTGGATGCAGGCTCGGGGCATCGGAGGAACGCGAGAGGAGCGGGCGATGAGCGAGCAGTGGGACGTGGTGGTGGTCGGCGGCGGCGCCGGTGGGTTGGCGGCGGCCCTGACGCTGGCGCGCTCCCGACGTCGGGTGCTGGTGGTCGACGCGGGCGAGCCCCGCAACGCGCCGGCGGAAGGGGTGCACAACTACCTCGGCCGCGAGGGCACCGCGCCCGGTGAGCTGGCCGCGATCGGGCGGGCCGAGGTCCAGGGGTACGGCGGGGTCGTCCGCAGCGGCCGCGTGGTGGCGGCGTCGGCCTCGAAGCAGGGCGGTTTCGACCTCGTGCTCGACGGGGGCGAGGAGCTGCGGGCCCGGCGCGTGGTCCTCGCGACCGGCATCGTGGACGAGCTGCCCGACGTCGTGGGCCTGCGGGAGCGCTGGGGCCGCGACGTCCTGCACTGCCCGTACTGCCACGGGTGGGAGGTCCGGGACCGGCGCGTCGGGGTGCTCGCCACGAGCCCCATGGCCATGCACCACGTCGGGCTGATGCGCCAGCTCACCGACGACGTCGTGCTCCTGCTGGGCGACGCCTACGTCCCCGAGCGGCAGGCCGCCGACGAGCTGGACGCCCGGAGCGTCGAGGTCGTCACCGGGGCGGTGTCGGCCGTCGAGGTGGCCGACGACGCGCTGCGCGGGGTCCGGCTGGCCGACGGCACCGTCGTCGGGCTCGAGGCCCTGCTCGTCCCGACGGTGGGCCGGGCCCGCGCCGAGGTGGCGGCGATGCTCGGCGTGGCCACCACCGAGCAGCGCCGGGGAGAGACGCTGTTCGGCGTGGTCATCGAGGTCGACGGGCGCGGCGAGACGGCAGTGCCCGGGGTCTGGGCCGTCGGGAACGCGACCGACGTGTCGGCGACCGTGATCGCCTCGGCGGCGGCCGGGATGAAGGCCGGTGCCGTGGTCAACGCCGACCTGGTCGCGGAGGACGGCCGCCTCGCCGTCCTGGCCCACCGCGACGGCAGCCGGACCTTCTGGGAGCGCTTCTACGGCGACCGCGACCAGGTGTGGAGCGGTCGGGTGAACCCGGTGCTCGGAGCGACCGCCGAGGACCTGGAACCGGGCACGGCGCTCGACCTGGGCGCCGGCGAGGGCGGCGACGCGCTCTGGCTCGCGGGCCGGGGCTGGAAGGTGACCGCCGTCGACGTCGCGCAGACCGCGTGCGACCGCATCGCCGAGCGCGCCGGGGACCTGGGTCGGGGGGATCGGAGCGACGGGGCAGGACTACCGGTGCGGACCGAGCGGCATGACCTCACCGAGACGTTCCCCGAGGGCAGCTACGACCTGGTGAGCGCGCAGTACCTGCACTCGCCGAACGCCGACTTCCCCCGCACCGCGATCCTGCGCCGCGCGGCGGAGGCGGTCGCCCCGGGCGGCACGCTGCTGGTCGTGGGGCACGGGCGGCTCGCGCCGTGGTCGTGGGACCCGTCGTTGCGGATGGCGACGGCGGACGAGGTCCTGGCGTCGCTGGACCTCTCCGACGGCGCCTGGGAGGTCGTGCGCTGCGCGTCCCCGGAGCGCACCGCCACCGGCCCCGACGGACAGGAGGCGACGATCACCGACGAGATCGTCGAGGTGCGCAAGCGCCCGTGAGCACTTTCCGGGGTTATAGCACCGGAAAGTGCTCACATGGCCGTAGGCCACAATGGAGCCATGAGCCGGACCGGGCGCGTGGAGCGCGTGACCAAGGAGTCGAGCGTCCTCGTCGAGATCGACCTCGACGGGAGCGGCCGGACCGAGGTCACCACCGGGGTGCCGTTCTTCGACCACATGCTGACCGCGCTGGGCAAGCACTCCTCGTTCGACCTCGTCGTCCGGGCCAGCGGCGACGTCGAGATCGACGCCCACCACACCGTCGAGGACGTCGCGATCGTGCTCGGCCAGGCGCTGCGCCAGGCCCTCGGGGACAAGTCGGGGATCCGACGGTTCGGGGACGCCTGGATCCCGATGGACGAGGCCCTCGCGCAGGCCGTCGTGGACGTCTCCGGCCGGCCCTACTGCGTGCACACCGGCGAGCCCGAGTCGATGGCCGGGTTCGTCGTCGGCGGGAACTACCCGACCGTGCTCAACCGCCACGTCTTCGAGTCGATCGCCTTCCACGCGGGCATCGCGCTGCACGTCCGCGTCACCGGTGGCCGCGACCCGCACCACATCACCGAGGCCGAGTACAAGGCGATCGCCCGGGCCCTCCGCGCCGCGACCGAGCCGGACGCGCGGCTCGCGGGGGGCACGGCGTCGACGAAGGGCGTCCTGGAGTCGTGATCCGGCAGCGGTGAGCGGCAACGACCTGCTCGTCGTCGGGCTGCTGATCCTCGCCGGTTTCCTCGTCGGCGGGGTGATCTCCTTCGCCCGGGCCCGACGATGGATCCCGACGGGGATCCTCGTGGTCCTGGTCGCCCTGGCGGTGGGCGCCGCGGTCCTGCGGCTCGTGCCTGCCTGACCGCTCAGGCCCGTGCGGGGCCCGCTCGGTAGCGTGGGCGGTATGCCGGGAACCCCTTCGGTCGTGGTGCTCGACTACGGCTCGGGCAATCTGCGCTCCGCCGAGCGCGCCCTCGAGCGCGCGGGGGCGAAGGTCGAGGTGACCGCCGACGCCCGCGCGGCCCAGGAGGCCGACGGCCTGGTGGTGCCCGGCGTCGGCGCTTTCGCCGCGTGCGCGGCGGGCCTGCGCGCGGTGGGCGGCGAGCGGATCCTCGAGCAGCGGCTGGCCGGCGGGCGCCCGGTGCTCGGCATCTGCGTGGGGATGCAGGTGCTCTTCGAGCGCGGCGTCGAGTTCGGCGAGGAGGCGCAGGGCGCGGGCCAGTGGCCCGGGACCGTCGAGAAGCTGCAGGCCCCGGTGCTCCCGCACATGGGCTGGAACACGGTGCGGGCCCCCGCGGACTCGGTGCTCTTCGCCGGCATGGGCGAGGGCGAGCGCTTCTACTTCGTGCACTCGTTCGCGGCGAAGCGCTGGGAGATCGAGCCGATGGAGCCGTTCCTCCCCGCGAAGGTCACCTACGCCCACCACGGCGAGGACTTCGTCGCCGCGGTCGAGGACGGGCCGCTCGCGGCCACGCAGTTCCACCCCGAGAAGTCCGGCGAGGCCGGACGGCGGCTGCTGGTGAACTGGCTCGAGAGGCTCTAGGAATTCTCCGCGACGGCTGTCGAAGGCCGTGTCCCCCGTTCGACGCCCCGGGTGACGGCCGGGGACGAGCCCCGGCCCACCAGGCCCACGGAGGAACCCGATGCGATACATGATGATCATGCAGGCCCCGGAGACGATGGCGCTCGGCGCGGCCGACGCCCCGCCGCCCGAGGAGATGTTCGAGGCCATGAACCGCTTCAACACCGAGCTCGTCGAGGCCGGGGTGCTGCTCGCCGCCGAAGGCCTGGCGCCCTCGTCCGAGGGCTTCGAGGTGACCCACGACGGCGAGGCCCCGACCGTCACCGACGGCCCGTTCGCCGAGACCCGTGAGCTGGTCGCGGGCTTCTGGATCCTCGACGTCGCCGCGCGTGCCGAGGCCGAGCAGTGGGCCCGGCGCTGCCCGATCGGGCCCGGCGTCCGGCTCGAGGTGCGGCGGATCCCCGACATGCGCGAGCTCGAGGGGCTCGCGCCCGCCGAGGTGCTCGACGCCGAGGCCGCGCTGCGCGCCCGGGTCGCCGAGCGTGCGGTCCAGTACGAGCAGTCCGGTTCCTGAGGGGAGAGGCGAGATCATGGCGCGGTACATGCTGGTGCTGAAGTACGACGAGGCCGTCGCGATGGCCACGCCGCCCGATCCGGCCGTCTTCGAGGAGATGGGCCGGTTCAACACGGCGATGGTGGACGCCGGGGTGCTGCTCGCGGGCGAGGGCCTCGCGCCCAGCTCGCAGGGCGCCGTCGTCACCTTCCCCGACGGGGACGATGACGGGCCCACGGTGGTCGACGGACCGTTCAGCGAGGCCCGCGAGCTCATCGGCGGGTTCTGGATCCTGCAGGTCGACTCGCTCGAGGACGCGGTGTCCTGGGCGCGGCGTGCGCCGTTCCGGACCGGCGAGCGGATCGAGGTCCGGCGGGTCACCGAGGCCGCGGACTTCGAGGGCATCGCTCCGGAGGGCGTGCTGGAGCAGGAGCAGGAACTGCGCGCGCGGGCCGCGCAGCAGCACGGCGGCTGATCCGGCGAGGTCGAGCGGAGCGACGGGGAGGGGACGGTGGGGCGAGCGGAGCGACGGGAGGAGACGGTGCGGCGAGCGGAGCGACGGGGAGGGGACGGTGGGGCTGACGCCTACGCCGTCCTCGACGCGGTCTGGCGGGCGGAGTCCGCGCGGATCGTGGCCGGCGTCGCGCGCGTGGTGCGCGACGTCGGCCGCGCCGAGGAGCTCGCCCACGACGCTCTGGTCGCCGCCCTCGAGCAGTGGCCGGCCGAGGGCGTCCCGGACAATCCGGGCGCGTGGCTCGCCGCCACCGCCCGGCGTCGGGCGATCGACCTGATCCGCCGCGAACAGAACTTCGCACGCAAGGCCGAGCAGGTCGGGCACGAAGAGTCGGCCCGGACGGCGCCGGACGCCGCGGAGGTGGTCGCGGACCCGGTCCGGGCGGTCGGCGACGACGTCCTCGTGCTGCTGTTCGCGACCTGTCACCCGCTGCTCGCCCGGGAGTCGCGGGTGGCCCTGACGCTGCGGCTCTTCGGCGGCCTCACCACCGACGAGATCGCCCGGGCGCTGCTGATCCAGTCGACGACGGTCGGCCAACGGATCTCCCGGGCGAAGAAGCGGCTGTCCGCGTCGGGCGTGGACCTCGAGGTCCCGGCGGGGGATGAGCTCGAGGGGCGGCTCGGGGCGGTGCTCGAGGTCGTCTACCTGGTCTTCAACGAGGGCTACGCGGCGACCACGGGTGCCGACTGGATGCGCGCCGACCTCTGCGACGAGGCGATGCGCCTCGGCCGGCGGCTGGCCGCGCTGATGCCCGAGCGCCCCGAGGTCCACGGCCTGCTCGCGCTGATGGAGCTGCAGGCCTCCCGGCTGCGGGCCCGGGTCGGGCCGGCGGGCCAGCCGGTGCTGCTCGCCGACCAGGACCGCGGGCGCTGGGACCACCTCCTGATCCGGCGCGGGTTGGCCGGACTGGCGCGCGCCGAGGAGGCGACACGCCTCGGTAGTGGTCACAGCCGTCGTCGGGACCGCTACACGCTCCAGGCCGGCATCGCGGCCTGCCACGCGCGGGCCGGCTCGGTCGAGGACACGGACTGGGCGGGCATGGCCGCCCTCTACGCCGAGCTCGCCGTCGTGACCCCGTCGCCGGTCGTGGAGCTGAACCGGGCCGTCGTCGTCGGGAAGGCGGAGGGCCCGGAGGCCGCGCTCGCGGTGGTCGATGCCCTGCGCGACGAGCCGGCGCTGGCCCGCTACCACCTGCTGCCCGCCGTCCGCGCCGACCTGCTCACCCAGCTCGGGCGGCCCGAGGAGGCGGCGACCGAGCTGGAGCGGTCCGCGGAGCTGGCGTCCAACGAGGCCGAGCGGGCCCTGCTGCGCCGACGGCTGGAGGACCTGCGCGAGGCCGCCGTCGGGCGGAGCTGATCGGGCCTCGGTCCCCACGCCGGCAACGGCACCCTGTCGGCGTGCTCCCTTCCCTCCAACGCCGGAATGAGGGGAGCACGCCGAGAGGGACGTTCACCCGTGGCCCGAGGGTGGGCGCCCGTGACCTTCGACCTGTTGCCCGCCGTCGACGTGGTCGACGGCCAGGCCGTCCGACTCGTCCAGGGCGAGGCGGGCACCGAGACCGGTTACGGCGACCCCCTCGAGGCGGCCCGGGGGTGGGTCGACGACGGCGCCGAGTGGATCCACCTGGTCGACCTCGACGCGGCGTTCCGGCGCGGGTCGAACGCCGCGCTGCTGGCCGCGCTCGTCGAGCAGGTCCCGATCAAGGTCGAGCTCTCCGGCGGCATCCGCGACGACGACTCGCTGCGCCGCGCGCTCGACACCGGCTGCGCGCGGGTCAACATCGGGACGGCGGCCCTCGAGGACCCGGCGTGGTGCGCGAAGGCGATCGCGGAGTTCGGCGAGCGGGTGGCGGTGGGCCTCGACGTCAAGATCCGCGACGGTGAGCACCGGCTCGCGGCGCGCGGGTGGGTCTCGGACGGCGGCGACCTCTGGGACGTCCTGTCCCGCCTCGACGCGGAGGGCTGCGCGCGCTACGTCGTCACCGACGTGGGCCGCGACGGCACCCTGACCGGTCCGAACACCGACCTGCTGTCGGCGGTGTGCGAGCGGACGTCCGCGCCGGTCGTCGCGAGCGGCGGCGTCGCGACCCTCGACGACGTGCGGGCGCTCGCGGCCCTGGCCCCGGTCGGCGTCGAGGGGACGATCATCGGCAAGGCGCTCTACGCGGGCGCGTTCACGCTCCCCGAGGCACTGGCCGCGGTTGGCTGACGCGTGTGCGTGTGTCTCCCGTGTCCAGGCACGGAAACACACGCACACGAGCCGTAGGCTCCCAGCATGGGTGTGGCCGTCCGCGTGATCCCCTGCCTGGACGTCGACGCCGGGCGGGTGGTCAAGGGCGTCAACTTCGTCGACCTGCGCGACGCGGGCGACCCGGTCGAGATGGCCCGGCTCTACGACGCCGAGGGCGCCGACGAGCTGACCTTCCTCGACGTCAGCGCGTCGTCGGGGGAGCGCGAGACCACCTACGACGTCGTGCGCCGCACCGCCGAGCAGGTCTTCATCCCGCTGACCGTCGGCGGCGGCGTGCGGACCAACGACGACATCAACAAGCTCCTGCGCGCAGGCGCCGACAAGGTCGGCATCAACACCGCGGCCATCGCCCGGCCGGAGTTCCTCGGCGAGTCCAGCCGCCGGTTCGGCTCGCAGTGCATCGTGCTCTCCGTCGATGCGCGGCGCGTGCCGGCCGACCAGCAGCCGACGCCGTCCGGCTTCGAGGTCACCACCCACGGCGGCCGTCGCGGCACCGGCATCGACGCCCTCGAGTGGGCCCAGCAGGGCGCCGAGCTCGGCGTCGGGGAGATCCTGCTCAACTCGATGGACGCCGACGGCACCAAGAACGGCTTCGATCTGGAGATGCTGCGCCGGGTGCGGGCCCTCGTCGACGTCCCGGTGATCGCCAGCGGCGGTGCGGGCGCCGTCGAGCACTTCGCCCCGGCCGTCGAGGCGGGGGCCGACGCGGTCCTCGCGGCCAGTGTGTTCCACTTCGGCATCATGCGGATCGGCGAGGTCAAGGACGCGCTGCGCGGCGCGGGGGTGGAGATCCGGTGACGACGCAGCAGTCGGCCCTCGACCCCGAGCTCGCCGCCCGGCTCGAGCGCACCCCCGACGGGCTGGTCTGCGCGGTGGTGCAGCAGTACGACACCCGCGAGGTCCTCATGGTCGCGTGGATGTCCGACGAGGCCCTTGCCCGCACGCTCGCCACCCGCGAGGCGACCTACTGGTCCCGCTCCCGGCAGGAGCTCTGGGTCAAGGGCGCGACCAGCGGTCACACCCAGGCCGTCCACGAGGTCCGGCTCGACTGCGACGGCGACACCCTGCTGGTCCTCGTCGACCAGCAGGGCGCCGCGTGTCACACCGGAGACCACACCTGCTTCGACGCCGACGTGCTGCTGCCCGCGCCGCATTGACCCGGGCCCCGGACCGGCCGCACCTCATGACCAGCCGTGGGTCTCCGCGGCGCGGATCACTTCGGGCGGCGAGCGTCATGTCGCTGATCTACCGTGCCCTCCGTCGTCGTTCTTTGCAAAGCCTTGATCTTCGCGTGGCAGAAGGACTCATGTGATGTCGGTACAGCAGCAGGTGGACTCGTTGATCGCGCAGGTGTTGCGGCGCAACCCGGCCGAGCCGGAGTTCCACCAGGCGGTGCGGGAAGTGCTCGGCAGCATCGGGCCCGTGCTGGCCAAGCGTCCGGAGCTGGCCGAAGCCAAGATCATCGAGAGGTTGTGCGAGCCGGAGCGTCAGGTCATCTTCCGGGTGCCGTGGGAGGACGATCGAGGCGAGGTCCACATCAACCGCGGGTTCCGGGTGGAGTTCAACAGCGCCCTCGGCCCGTACAAGGGTGGGCTGCGGTTCCACCCGTCGGTGCTGCTGGGCACCGTGAAGTTCCTCGGGTTCGAGCAGGTGTTCAAGAACGCGCTGACCGGCCTTCCGATCGGCGGCGCCAAGGGCGGGTCGGACTTCGACCCCAAGGGTCGGTCGGACCGCGAGGTGATGCGATTCTGCCAGAGTTTCATGACCGAGCTCTATCGCCACGTCGGCGAGCACACCGACGTGCCGGCCGGTGACATCGGGGTGGGCGGCCGTGAGCTGGGATACCTGTTCGGGCAGTACAAGCGCATCACCAACCGTTACGAGTCCGGGGTGCTGACCGGCAAGGGCCTGGCGTACGGCGGCGCCCGGGTGCGCACCGAGGCCACCGGCTACGGCTGCGCGTTCTTCGTCGAGGAGATGCTGTGCGCCCGCGGCGAGTCGTTCGACAGCAAGCGGGTGGTCGTCTCCGGGTCCGGCAACGTGTCCATCTACACCATCGAGAAGGTGCACCAGCTCGGTGGGCGGGTCGTGGCCTGCTCCGACTCCTCCGGGTACGTGGTCGACGAGAAGGGCATCGACCTGGACCTCCTCCGTCAGATCAAGGAGGTCGAGCGCGGACGGATCGGCGACTACGTGGCCGCCCGCCCCGACGCCACCCTGCACAGCGAGGGCAGCGTCTACGACGTTCCCTGCGACGTGGCGATGCCCTCGGCCACGCACAACGAGATCGGCCGCGCCGAGGCCACCACGCTGGTGAGGAACGGCTGCATCGCGGTCGGTGAGGGCGCCAACATGCCCACCACGCCCGAGGGAGTGGAGGTGTTCCTGCAGGCCGGCATCGCCTACGGACCGGGCAAGGCCGCCAACTCCGGCGGGGTGTCCACGTCGGCGCTGGAGATGCAGCAGAACGCCTCCCGGGACTCCTGGTCCTTCGAGTACTCCGAGCAGCGCCTCCGCGAGATCATGACCAACGTGCACGAACGCTGCCGTGCCACCGCCGAGGAGTTCGGCATGCCCGGCAACTACGTCGCCGGCGCGAACATCGCCGGGTTCACCCGGGTCGCCGACGCGGTGCTCGAGCTGGGCTTGATCTGATCCGACCTACCCCGCGCCGGGCCGAGGCGCACCGGGACCCGTCATCGGTCGGTGGCGCGCCTCGGCCGTGGCCCGGAACGCCCGGACGGCGGCCCGGACCGCGGGGGTCTCACGGTCGGAGCGCCACACCGCGTCGACGGTGCGCGAGAGCACCGGCGTGGTCTCGACCATCCGCACCCCGTGGGGGATCGGCGGGCGGGCCAGCCGCGGCACCATCGCGGCCAGGCCCGCGCCCGCGACGAGCTCGAGGTGGATCGCGAACCCGCACACCCAGCAGGTGATCCGGGGCTCCACTCCGGCGCGCCGCAGCCGTCCGACCAGCCACTCGTGGGCGCGCGTGCTGCGGGTGTCCGCGACCCAGGGCAGGTCGAGGTCGGCGAGGTCGGACAGTGCCACCGGCCCGCCGCCGGCGGCCAGCGGGTGCTCGCGGGGCAGCGCGAGGTCGAGCACGTCCTCGCAGAGCTGCGTGCGGCTCGTCCGGGCCGGGACCGGTGCCGGCAGGCCCTCCCAGTTCTCGACGACGGCGAGCTCGAGGTCCCCGTTGACGAGGGCCGGGAGGGTCTCCTCGGCCTCGCCGTCCTCGAGCAGGACGACGAGGTCGGGGTGGGCCGCCCGCAGCCGGGCGAGGCTCGCGGGCGCCAGCGCGTGCACCGTCGTCGGGATCGCCCCGATGCGCACCGGGCCCACGACGTCGTCGTCGAGCCGGTCGAGGTCACGCCGGGCGGTGGCGAGGCGGTCCAGCACCGCGCCCGCGTGCTCGGCGAGCACCAGGCCGGCGGGGGTCAGCCGGATGCCGCGCCCGGCGGGCTCGGTGAGGGCCACACCGGCCTCGCGCTCGAGCGCGGCCAGCTGCTGGGAGACCGCCGACGGCGTGAGGTGCAGGCTCGCGGCCGCCCTCCCGACGGTGCCGTGGGTGGCGACGGCGTGCAGCGCCTGCAGGCGCCCGGTCCCGAACACGACAGAGAACCTAACGGTTCCCGGCGAGAACAAGTCGCTGGTCCTGAACGATCGGGAACCCCACGCTGGACGACGTGACGCTGTCCGCTCCCACCGAGACCTCCGCCGCCACCCGCCGCGCCCAGGTCGATCCGCGGCTGCTCGCCGTCGTCGGCAGCCTGTGCATCGCGCTCTCGCCGATCCTCATCTCGCTGTCGGGCACCTCGCCGGGCACCGCGACGGTCTTCCGCTGCCTGCTCGCGCTCCCGGTGCTCATCCCGATGGCGCTGCTGGAGCGGCGCCGGCGACGCCGGGTGGGCGGTGCGGTCGGCGAGGTGTCGCGCGGGCGGCCGTGGCTCATCGTGGTCGGCGGACTGCTGCTCGGCCTGGACATGACGCTGTGGACCGGAGCGATCCACGCCGTGGGCGCGGGGGTCTCGACGGTGCTCGTCAACGTCCAGGTCGTGATCCTGCCGCTGTTCGCCTTCCTCGTCCTCGGTGAGCGGGTGCGGCCCTCGTTCCTGCTGGCCGTGCCGGTGATGCTCGGCGGGGTCGCCCTCGCCGGCGGGCTCGCCGACGGCGGAGCGGGCGCGGTCGACCCGGTGCTCGGGACGGTGCTCGCGCTGATGGCCGCGTTCGCGTACGCGGGCTACCTGCTCTTCCTGCGGATCGGGTCGGCGCCGGGGGAGAAATCGGGTCCGGTCGCCCTCGCGACGGCGGCCGCCGCGGTGAGCTCGTTCGTCCTCGGCAGCTTCTGGGAGGGCGTCGACCTGACGCCGGGCTGGGAGGCGCTGGGCTGGCTCGCGCTGCTCGCGCTCATCGGGCAGTGCATGGGCTGGGTGCTGATCGCCGGCGGCATGGCGCGGCTCCCGTCGTCCACCGGCGCGTCGATCCTGCTGCTCCAGCCGGTCGGTGCCGTGCTCCTGGGGATGCTCGTGCTCGGCCAGTTCCCGACGGCGTGGCAGCTCGCCGGCTGCGCCGTGGTGATCGGGGCGGTCGCGTTCGCCGCCCGGAAGCGGGCCGAGCCCGCGCCGGAGGAGGCCGTGGCGTCCTGAGGGGTTGCGGTCGCCGGACCCGGGATGCCAGCGGCGCGTCGTTGCTTGCATCCAGTGACAGGAAAGCCCCGTCGTCGCGGGCCGCCGGACGAGACTGTCGGTGGGAGCGTCCACAATGGGCGGCGTGTCCGTGACCGACCAGCAGATCAGCCTCGGGACGGTGGCGCCCGACCGCGCACGCTTCCACGAGCTCGCCGCGCACCACCGCGTCATCCCGGTGGTCCGACGCCTGCTGGCGGACGACGAGACACCGTTGGGGGTCTACCGCAAGCTGGCCGGCCGCCGGACCGGGACGTTCCTGCTCGAGTCCGCCGCGCACGGCGAGTCCTGGTCGCGCTTCTCCTTCATCGGGGCGCACAGCGCGGCGGCGCTGACCGAGCGGGGTGGTCGGGCCCACTGGACCGGGACACCGCCGGTCGGCCTGCCCGGCACGGGCGACGACACCACGGACGACCCACTGGTGGTGCTGCGCGAGACCCTCGAGCGGTTGCGCACCGAGGCGCTGCCGGGCATGCCGCCGCTGACCGGCGGGCTCGTCGGGTACGTGGGGTACGACGCGGTGCGGCGCCTGGAGCGCCTCCCCGAGCACGCGCAGGACGACCTGGCGATCCCCGAGCTGGTCATGCTGCTGGCCACCGACCTCGCGGTGCTCGACCACCACGAGGGCACGATCACGCTGATCGCCAACGCCGTGAACTGGGACGACAGCCCGGAGCGGGCCGACGCCGCGTACGACGACGCGCTGGCCCGGCTCGACCGGATGACCGGCGAGCTCGCGGCCCCGGCCCCGTCCACCGTCGCGTCGTACGACCCGCTGGCCGGGCGTTCCCCGCAGGTCCGGCGGCGCTTCGACCGCGACCGCTACCTCGCGGCGGTGGAGACCGCGAAGGAACGGATCCGGGCGGGCGACGCGTTCCAGGTCGTCGTCAGCCAGCGCTTCGAGTCCGAGACCTCGGCCGACGCGCTCGACGTCTACCGCGTCCTGCGGGCCACCAACCCGAGCCCGTACATGTATCTGCTGCGCCTCACCGACGCCGAGGACCGGCCCTTCGAGATCGTCGGGTCCTCGCCCGAGGCGCTCGTGACGGTGCGGGACGGCGTGGCGACCACGCACCCGATCGCCGGGACGCGCTGGCGTGGCGCCGACGCGGAGGAGGACGTCCTGCTCGAGAAGGACCTCCTCGCCGACGAGAAGGAGCGCGCCGAGCACCTCATGCTCGTGGACCTCGGGCGCAACGACCTCGGCCGGGTCTGCGCGCCCGGCACGGTGAAGGTGCACCGCTTCTTCGACATCGAGCGCTACAGCCACGTCATGCACCTGGTCTCGACGGTGTCCGGCCGGCTGGCCGAGGGCCGCACCGCCTTCGACGCGGTCGCCGCCTGTTTCCCCGCCGGCACGCTCTCGGGCGCGCCCAAGCCGAAGGCGATGGAGATCATCGAGGAGCTGGAGCCCACCCGGCGGGGGCTCTACGGCGGCATCGTCGGCTACCTCGACTTCGCGGGCGACGCGGACACCGCGATCGCGATCCGCACCGGACTGCTGCGCGACGGCGTCGCGCACGTCCAGGCCGGGGGCGGGATCGTGGCCGACTCCGACCCGGTCGCCGAGGACACCGAGGCCACCAACAAGGCCCGCGCGGTGCTGGCCGCCGTCGCCACCGCGGGCACGCTCGGCGTACCGCAACGGGTCGCCGACGACGGGGACGTGTCGTGACGGGCGCCGCGGCGCCGACCCCGCGGAGGCCCGGCTCCCGACTGCTGGGCCTGGCCGTGGTCGGCCTGCTCCTCGCCGCGGTCGCGCTCTGGGGCGCCTCCCGCGGCACCTGGCTCACCGCCACCTGGGACGTGCCGCTGCGCGGCCGGGTGGTCGTCACCGCCGACGGAGCGGACACCGAGCCGGTGCTCGTGCCCTGGGCACTGCTCAGCCTCGCCGCGATCGGCGGCCTGCTCGCGACCTCCGGCTGGGGTCGGCGCGCGGTGGGCGTCATCGTCGGCGTCGCCGGGCTGTGGGCGCTGTTGCGGGCGGTGTCGGGCCTGGCCGCGCCCGCGCCGGCGCTGCTGCCCGCGCCCGCGCGCCAGGCGGGGCGCCCGCTCGGCGTCGACGTCACGCTCGCGTGGCCGCTGCTCGCGGCGCTGGGCGGCCTGCTCCTCGTGGTCGTGGGCGCGCTCGTGGCCGCCCGCGGATCGGCCATGCCCCGGCTCGGGGCGCGCTACGACGCGCCCACCGGACGGGCCCGCGCCCGGCCGGACGACGACGAGCGCGGCCTCTGGGAGGCGCTCGACGCGGGGGAGGACCCGACGGCGGGGCCGCCCCGGCCGGAGCCCTCCGGGTCCGGTTCCGACGACGACGGGCCGATCCCGCCGACCCCGTCCGCGGGGAGGGCACCGGACCGGGGCGAGGGAGGCCGGGGTTAACATGGAGCGAACTCCGCCGGTGGTTCCGGGGCGGGGGTCCGAAGGCCCGGCGAGCACGACCGACGATCGCCCGAGGAACGGGGGCAGCACCCGCGTGAGCGTCCTGGAGAAGATCCTCGAGGGGGTCCGCGCCGACCTCGCAGAACGCGAGGCCGCCGTCCCGTTCGATCAGGTCAAGGCCGCCGCCGCCGCGGCGCCGCCCCCCAAGGACGCGCTCGCCGCGCTGCAGGGCCAGGGCATCGGCGTCATCGCGGAGGTCAAGCGGGCCTCGCCCTCGCGGGGCCACATGGTCGACATCGCCGATCCGGCGAAGCTCGCCCGCCAGTACGTCGAGGGCGGTGCGCGGGTCGTCAGCGTCCTCACCGAGCAGCGCCTCTTCGAGGGGTCGCTGACCGACCTCGACGAGGTGCGGGCCGCGGTCGACGTCCCCGTCCTGCGCAAGGACTTCGTCGTCGGGACCTACCAGGTGCACGAGGCACGCGCCCACGGCGCGGACCTCCTCCTGCTCATGTGCTCCGTCCTCGAGCAGAACGCGCTCGACGCGCTGGTCGACCGCGTGCACTCGCTCGGCATGACGGCCCTCGTCGAGATCCACGACGAGGAGGAGGCGGACATGGCGCTGCGCGCCGGCGCCAAGCTCGTCGGGATCAACGCCCGGGACCTCACCACCCTCGACGTCGACCGCACGGTGTTCAGCCGGCTGGCGCCGGGCCTCCCCGGCGAGGTGCTGCGGGTGGCGGAGTCGGGCGTGCGCGGGCCCGGGGACCTCATGACGTACGCGGGGCTCGGCGCCGACGCGGTGCTGGTCGGCGAGTCGATGGCCACCGCCGAGGACCCCCGCGCGGCCGTGCGTCAACTGGTCACCGCCGGGTCCCACCCGGCGTGCCCGAAGCCCAGCCGCTGACCACCCGCCGTCCGTCCGGCACGAAGAGGGACCGAGCATGACCACCAGCCCCGGCGGGCTCCCCACCGCGAGCTCCGGCCTCGCCGAGCACGGCCACGACCCGGACGCCGCCGGCCACTTCGGCCGCTTCGGCGGGCGGTTCATGCCCGAGGCCCTCATCGCCGCCGTCGACGAGGTCGCGGCGGAGTACGACAAGGCCCGGCACGACCCGGAGTTCCTCGCCGAGCTCGACCGGCTGCAGCGGGACTACGCGGGCCGCCCGAGCCCGATCACCGACGCCCGCCGCCTGTCCGAGCACGCCGGCGGCGCCCGCGTCCTGCTCAAGCGCGAGGACCTCAACCACACCGGCTCCCACAAGATCAACAATGTGCTCGGCCAGGCACTGCTCACCCAGCGCATGGGCAAGACGCGGGTGATCGCCGAGACCGGCGCGGGCCAGCACGGTGTCGCCACCGCCACCGCCGCGGCGCTGCTCGGCCTGGAGTGCGTCGTCTACATGGGCGAGGTCGACACCGAGCGGCAGGCGCTCAACGTGGCGCGGATGCGCCTGCTGGGCGCCGAGGTCGTCCCGGTGACCACCGGCTCGCGCACCCTCAAGGACGCGCTCAACGAGGCCTACCGGGACTGGGTCGGGACCGTCGGGAACACCCACTACGTCCTGGGCACCGCGGCCGGCCCGCACCCGTTCCCGATGATGGTGCGCGACTTCCACCGGGTGATCGGGCTCGAGGCCCGGGCCCAGGTGCTCGAGCAGTACGGCACCCTGCCCGACGCGATCCTGGCCTGCGTCGGTGGCGGCTCGAACGCCATCGGGATCTTCCACCCGTTCCTCGACGATTCCTCGGTGCGCCTGGTCGGCTGCGAGGCCGCGGGCGACGGCGTCGAGACCGGACGTCACGCGGCGTCGATCACGGGCGGCAGCGTGGGCGCCCTGCACGGGGCGTTCACCTATCTGCTGCAGGACGAGGACGGGCAGACCATCGAGTCGCACTCGATCTCGGCCGGCCTCGACTACCCCGGGGTCGGGCCGGAGCACTCGTTCCTGCGCGACATCGGGCGTGCCGAGTACATCCCGGTCACCGACGCCGAGGCGATGGACGCGTTCCGCCTGCTGTGCCGCACCGAGGGCATCATCCCGGCGATCGAGTCGGCCCACGCGGTGGCCGGCGCGGTGCGGCTGGGCCGGGAGCTCGGGCCGGACGCGACGCTGCTGGTCAACCTGTCCGGCCGCGGCGACAAGGATGTGGACACCGCGGCCCGGTGGTTCGACGTGGTCGACCCGGCGTCGTTGCCGACCGAGGAGCCGGCCTCGCCCGACGCGGCCGCGGGGGAGCGGGAGCTGTGACCGCCGGCGGCGCGAACGCGCCCGACCGCACGGGCCTGGGCGTGCTCGAGGACGTGTTCACGACCGCCCGCGCGGAGTCCCGCGCGGCCCTGATCGCCTACCTGCCGGCGGGCTACCCGACGGTGGCCGGCTCGACCGGGCTGCTCACCCAGGCCCTCGACGCGGGCGCGGACCTCGTCGAGGTCGGCCTGCCCTACTCCGACCCGGTGCTCGACGGCCCGGTGATCCAGCATGCGGTCGACACCGCGCTGCGGGGCGGCGTCCGGGTGCGCGACACCCTCTCGGTCGTCGAGACCCTGGCAGCCCGCGGTGGGCGCGCCGTCGTCATGACCTACTGGAATCCGGTGCTCCGCTACGGCCCGGAGGCCTTCGCCCGGGACCTCGCGTCCGCCGGTGGCCTCGGCGTCATCACCCCGGACCTCGTGCCCGACGAGGAGCACGGCTGGCTGGCCGCGACCACCACCCACGCGATCGCGCCGATCTTCCTCGTGGCGCCGTCGTCGAGCGAGCAGCGGATCGCGACCACCGCGGCCGCGACCCGCGGGTTCCTCTACACCGCGTCCACGATGGGCGTCACCGGCGCGCGGGACGCCGTCTCCGACACCGCCCGCGCCCTCGTGGAGCGGGTCCGCCGCCACACCGACCTCCCGCTGGGCGTCGGGCTCGGCGTGCGGTCCGGGTCGCAGGCGAGCGAGGTCGCCTCGTTCGCCGACGGGGTGATCGTGGGCTCGGCCCTGGTCTCGGCGGCCGAGCAGGGCCGGGCCGCGGTGGCCCGCCTGACCAGCGAGCTCGCCGCCGGGGTGCGGGGGAACCACACCGGCCGGTGAGCGATCCGACCGACCCGGACGTGCCGTCCATGATCACGGGCACCTGGCGCAGGTCAACGCGGCACCGAGCCTGCCCTCAGTGCCCCTCGCGGCGGGAAACTCGGGGGAGCGACCCCGCCCTCAAGATCATGAGCACCTTGGACAGGGCGGCGGGCCCCCGGACCTGTCCTCAGTGCCCCTCGTCGTCGGGCCGCCCCGGTCCGACCCCGCCCCGCCTCACCCAGGGTGTCGGTGGTCCCCTATAGCGTGGGTCCCGTGCTCGCAGCGATGCTCCCGGCGACGATCCCCAGCCCTCCGCAGGGCGTGTGGCACGTCGGCCCGATCCCGTTGCGGGCCTACGCGCTGTGCATCATCGCCGGGATCGTCATCGCGGTCTGGCTGACCGAGCGGCGCTTCGTCGCCCGCGGTGGCGCTCCGGGCTTCGTCATCGACGTGGCCGTGTGGGCGGTGCCGTTCGGCCTCGTCGGCGGCCGGCTCTACCCCCTCGCGTCCGACTTGCGGTCGTACTTCGGCCCGGGGGGCGACCCGGTGGCCGCGCTCTACGTCTGGAACGGCGGGCTCGGGATCTGGGGGGCGATCGCCCTCGGCGCCGTCGGGGCCTGGATCGCGTGCCGGCGCCGGGGCGTCCCGCTGACCGCCTTCGCCGACGCCGCCGCCCCCGGCATCGTCCTCGCCCAGGCCGTCGGGCGGCTCGGGAACTGGTTCAACCAGGAGCTCTACGGCGCGCCGACCACCCTGCCGTGGGGCCTGGAGATCTACCGACGCGTCGACCCCGTCACCGGCGCGCCCGACGCCCTCGGCGGCGTGGCGCTGGACCGCACGCCCGTCGAGATCGTCCAGCCGACGTTCCTCTACGAGCTGGTGTGGAACATCCTCGTGGCGATCCTCGTCGTGGTGCTCGACCGGCGGCTGACGCTGTCCCGCGGCCGCGCCTTCGCGCTCTACGTGGCCGGCTACACCGCCGGGCGCTTCGTCATCGAGCTGTTGCGCACCGATCCCGCCACCCGGGTCTTCGGGGACGTCCGGATCAACGTCGTCGTCGCGGGGGTCGTCTTCGTCGCCGCGGTGGTGTACTTCCTGGTCGTCCGCGGGCCCCGGGAGGACCTGTCCGGGTCCATGCCCGCGCCGGAAGCCGGTTCGGGGTACGGGGGGTCGGGTACGTCCGGCGACGTGAGCGAGCACCAGCACCACGGGCCCGAGAGCGACGACCAGCGAGGACCCGACGACGCCGACGCGGCCCGGGAGAAGCGGAAGCAAGCCGCGGCCCCCGACCACGAGGTGGGCCACGGGGCCGACGAGCCGTCCGGGGTCGACGCCGCGCCCGAGGACACCGCGGACCAGGAAGAGGCTCCGGCCGAGCCGCCGTCGGCAGCCCGCTAGCAGGACCCGGGCGGCGGAACGGGTCACGTTCCGCGTCCGGACCGACCGGGCGGGCGTCGGGCGAGACTCGCCGCGGCCGCCGTCGACACCTTCCTGTCCGACGACGGCCGAACGGACCTACTGGACCTGGACCTGCGTGATCTGGACCGGGAGCTTCGGCTTGCCGTCGCCGTCCCCGTTCGAGTTGTCGCTCCCGGCCGCTGCGATCTTGTCGAGGACGGCGAGGCCGGGCGTGTCGATCCGCCCGACGACGGTGTACTGCGGCGGCAGCGCCGAGTCGGCGTAGACGAGGAAGAACTGGCTGCCCGTCGTGTCCGGCTCCGACGTCTTCGCCATCGCGACGAGGCCGCGGCTGTAGTCCGACGCGCCCTGCCCCTGCGGGGACGGCGCGAGGTTCGTCGGCGGCTCCTCGGCGTAGCGGAAGCCGGGGCCGCCGGAGCCCGAGCCGGTCGGGTCGCCGCACTGCAGCACCTTCAGCCCTTCGCCCGTGGTGAGGCGGTGGCACGGCGTGTCGTTGTAGAAGCCCTGCTGCGCGAGCGAGGTCACCGCGTTGACCGCGCACGGGGCCTGCGCGCGGTCGAGGGTCAGCGGGATCGCGCCCTGGGACGTCTGGAGGGTCACGTTCACGACGCCGGTGCGGGGCGGGTTCGCGCCCGGGGACTGCACCGGTCGGGACGCCTGCCCGTCCGGGGTGTACTGGCACGCGCCGGCCGCGGCGGCGGGCGCGGCCTCGGACGTCGAGGGCCGCGTCGCGAGGTAGATCCCGACGGCGGCCGCGATCACGACGACGACCGCGACGACGGCACCGATCGTCAGACGCTGCCGACGACGGCGGCTGCGCTCCGCGCGGCGCTCGATCTGTCGCTCCAGCTTGCGCTTGGCGGCCTTTCGGCGCTGCTCGTTCGTCGGCACGGCGGCATCCTAGGAAGTCGGGATCCGGTGAGTTCGGGCAGGTCGCGGGGCACGCCGCCGCCGGGCCGGCACGACGCCGACCACTAGGGTGGATCGGAGTCGCACCGAGGAGGACCGAGACGTGCTGGTCGCCGGATTCCCGGCCGGGAGTTTCCAGACCAACTGCTTCGTGCTCGCGCCCGAGGAGGGCGGGCCCTGCGTGGTGGTCGACCCCGGGCAGGACGCCGAGGAGCCGCTGCGCAAGGTCCTGGCCGAGCGCAGGCTGACGCCGGTCGCGGTGCTGCTCACCCACGGCCACCTCGACCACATGTGGTCGGTGACCCCGGTGTGCGACGGCGACGACATCCCCGCCTGGATCCACCCCGAGGACCGGTTCATGCTCGCCGACCCGCTGAAGGGCGTCGGCGAGATGGGCGCGCAGCTCGCCGCGATGTACCCGGGGCTGGAGTTCCGCGAGCCGAAGCGGGTCGAGACCCTCGCCGACGGCGCCACGGTCGAGCTCGCGGGGCTGACCCTCACCGTGGACCACACCCCGGGGCACACCCGTGGGTCCGTGGTCTTCCGCGGCACCACCGACGACGACGCACCGTTCGTCCTGGCCGGGGACACGCTGTTCCAGGGCAGCATCGGGCGGACCGACCTCCCCGGCGGCTCGCTGCAGAAGATGATGACGAGCCTGCGCACCAAGCTCCTCACGCTCCCCGACGAGACCGCGGTGCTGCCCGGGCACGGGGCGCCGACCACCGTCGGCGACGAGCGGCACACCAACCCGTTCCTGCAGGGCACGCAGAACGCGCCCGGCCGGAACCTCTGACAGGACGCGACCAGTGGCAGAGATTCCCCCTGGCGGCTTCGCCGCGCCCAAGGGCATCCCCGAGTACGTCGGACCCGAGTTCACCGCGGTGCGCGACACCCTCGTCCGCGAGGCCGACCGCGCCGGCTACGCCCACCTCGAGCTGCCGGTCTTCGAGGACACCGCGCTCTACGCGCGCGGCGTCGGCGAGTCCACCGACGTCGTCTCCAAGGAGATGTACACCTTCGCCGACCGCGGCGGACGCACCGTCACGCTGCGCCCCGAAGGCACGGCCGGCGTCGTCCGCAGCGTCATCGAGCACGGCCTCGACCGCGGCACGCTGCCGGTCAAGCTGCGCTACGCCGGCCCGTTCTTCCGCTACGAGCGCCCCCAGGCCGGTCGCTACCGCCAGCTCCAGCAGGTCGGCATCGAGGCGATCGGGGTGGACGACCCGGCGCTGGACGCCGAGGTCCTCGCCGTCGCCGACGCCGGGTTCCGCGCCCTGGGCCTCACCGGCTACCGCCTCGAGATCACCAGCCTCGGCGACGCGACGACGCGGCCCGAGTACCGGGCGACGCTGCAGGCCTTCCTCGAGAAGCTCGACCTCGACGAGGACACCCGCCAGCGGGCACGCATCAACCCGCTGCGCGTGCTCGACGACAAGCGCCTCGAGGTCCGCGAACAGCTGGCCGACGCGCCGCTGATGCGCGACCACCTCTCCGACTCCGCCGCCGCGCACCACCGCAAGGTCCTGGGCTACCTCGACGAGCTCGGCGTCGCCTACACCGAGAACCCGTGGATGGTGCGGGGGCTGGACTACTACACGAAGACGACGTTCGAGTTCGTCCACGACGGGCTCGGCTCGCAGTCCGGCATCGGCGGCGGCGGACGCTACGACGGGCTCATGGCCGAGCTGGGCGGGCAGGCGCTGTCCGGGGTCGGCTTCGGGATCGGGGTCGACCGCACGCTGATGGCCTGTCACGCCGAGGGCCTCGAGGTCGCGCCGGCGCGGCGGGTCGAGGTGTTCGGGGTGCCGCTCGGTGAGTCGGCACGCGACCACCTCGTCGGGGTCGTCGGGGCGCTGCGCCGCGGCGGCATCCGTGCCGACCTCGCCTACGGCGGCCGCGGGCTCAAGGGCGCGATGAAGGCGGCCGACCGGTCCGGGGCGCGCTACGCGCTGGTCCTGGGGGAGCGGGACCTCGCGAGCGGCGTGGTCCAGCTGAAGGACCTCACCGACGGCACCCAGACCGAGGTGCCCCTCGACGGTGCCGTCGCGGCGGTGGACCGGGCGCTCGGCGCCTGAGGCGGGTCTACCGGCGCGCGTGAGCGCCGTGGGGCTCGGGGGACCCGCCCAGCCGGATCGGGGTGGTGCGGTCGTCGTCGGCCGGGGACGAGACCGCCGCCGCCACGCGCAGCGGCACCCGCGTCGTCGCGCTCGAGCGCTCGACCGCTTCCCGGGCCGCGCGCTCCGTCGCCGCCGCCATCGTGCGGGCCATGACCCGCCGCGCGAGCAGCACGCACAGGTGGCAGAGCGCGACGTAGCCGAGGAACTTGACGACGTCCTCGGCGTGCCCGAGGAACGTCGCGAGCGCCGGGATGCGGTCCTCGAAGAAGTCCTCGGCCTCGTCGCCGACGAGCGAGCCGCCGAGCAGGGCGAGACCGGCGAGGAAGGTCAGGCCGAGGCCCTCGCGCCGCAGCGGCCCGAACGCCCAGGCGACGAGCACGACCCCGATCACCGCGTAGACGGCGAGACCGGCGACCTCCGGGATGCCCATCCCGGGCAGCACGGCGTCGTGGATCATCATCACGTCGTCGAAGCCCAGCCAGATGCACAGGATCGCGACGGCGAGGCCGGCGGTCTGCGCGGGGGAGGTCGCGCCCTCGTCGCCGGTGCTCCGCGACCAGCCGCGACAGACGACGAGCGAGCCGATCGCGATCCCCGCGCACACCATGAGCGCGCTCGAGAACACGATCGTGAACAGGCCCGAGTACTCGGAATCGTCGGGGAACCGGTCCTGCAGGACGATCGTCAGGTCGTGCCCGGTGCCGCCGTAGGCCGCGAGGGCGAGACCGAGGAGGACGCCGACAGGGAGGACCGTCCGCAGCAGCATCCGGCCGGCCTCGCCGAGGTCGCTGCGTTCGGCGGGGACCGGGCCCGCAGGGTGCGCGCCCCGTGGCACGGACGTGGTGGTCGTCACGGTCGAGCCTCCGGTTCACCGTCCTGGGTTCATCCCGCTCGTCCTGAACGGGCCCCGTCATCCCCGCAACGACGAGGTGAACGGGACAGTAATGACAAGCCCACGGATGAGCGATGTCCGGGACCGGAACGGGGGTCCTCCGGCACGTCCGCATCGACGGGCGGCGCTCCGGCCGCGCCGTCCGGACCATCGCCCGCGCTCCGTCCGGCGGCCCCTACGATCATGCGACCCCCGACGGCGCGAGCCGTCGCCCGCCGACCCCGACCCGGAGAGCCTCCATGCGCGGACCCGCGCTCGCGGCCGTCGTCGTCACCGCCGGGCTCCTGGCCGGGTGCGCGGGCACGGCGCCGCCCCCGGTCACGGAGCCGGTCACCCCGATCGCCACCTCGGCCGTCCCGATGACGGCGCCCCCGACCACCCCGCCGACGACCAACCCGCGGCCGGCGCCGCTGCGCATCCTGCTCACCGACGACGACGGGTACGACGCGGGCGGCATCGCCGCGGTCCGGGCCGCACTGACCCGGGCCGGGCACGACGTCACCGAGGTGGCCCCGGACGGCAACCGCAGCGGGTCGGGCGCCGCGACCTCCGTCGACCGCGAGCTGCAGGACACCGACGACCCGGGCGTGCGCACCGTCTCGGGCACCCCGGCGGACGCGGTGATCGCGGGGCTCGCCGCCCTGCGCGCCGCCGGCCGGCCCCCGGACCTGGTGGTCTCGGGCACCAATCTCGGCCGCAACACCGGGTCCGGGATCACCGAGTCCGGCACCGTCGGCGCCGCGGTGACGGCGGCCCACGCCGGGTTCCCGGCCATCGCGGTGTCCACCGACCGGGCGCGCGACGAGGACGACTGCACCGCGACCGCGGCGTTCGTCGTCCGGCTCGTGGCGGCGTTGGCGGGGTCCCGGCCCCCGTTCGCGCCCGGCACGGTGCTCAACGTCAACCACCCGGTGGCGGCCGCGTCCGGGGTGACCTGGCTGCCGCCGGCGCAGATCACCCTCGACGGCGACCGGATGGAGCTGGACGGCGACGTCGGAGACGGCGACGGCGGGCTGGGCCGCGGCCGGGCGACGATCACCGAGCTCGACGCGGACGGCCGTCCGGGGACGCCCGCGTCGGTCCGGGACCGGCTCGCGGGTCTGGGCTGACACCGTGTGCGTGTCCTATCGGCGTGCTGTATTGCTGTCGTGCCTGGACACGGCGGCAACACAGCACGCCGACAGGGCACACACGAGGGACGGAGTCCCGACCATGGAGCCGAGCCAGATACTCAGCGACCCCCTGCACACCAAGGGCACCGCGTTCACCGACGCCGAACGCCGTGAGCTGGGCCTGCTCGGGCTGCTGCCCCACGGCGTCACCAGTCTCGACCTCCAGGTGCAGCGCTCCTGGAGCGAGGTCAACCGCATGGCGACCGACCTCGACCGCTACGTGTACCTGCGCTCGCTGCAGGACCGCAACGAGAAGCTCTTCTACTCGGTGCTCGCCGCGGACGTGCCGACCGCGCTGCCGCTGGTCTACACCCCGACGGTCGCCGAGGGCTGCCGGCGGTTCTCCGAGCTCTGGCGACGCCCGCGCGGGCTCTACCTCTCCTACCCGGACCGCGACGACCTGCGCCTGATGCTGCGCAACCGCCCGCAGGAGGAGGTCGACGTCATCGTCGTGACCGACGGGCAGCGCATCCTCGGCATCGGCGACCAGGGCGTCGGCGGCATGGGCATCCCCGTCGGGAAGCTCTCGCTCTACACCCTCATCGGCGGGATCGAGCCCTGGCGGACGCTGCCGATCCTGCTCGACGTCGGGACCGACAACGCGGACCTGCTCGACGACCCGTTCTACCTGGGCTGGCGCCACCGCCGCATCTCCGACGAGGACTACTTCGGCTTCGTCGAGGACTTCGTCGCCGCCATCGAGGCCGAGATGCCGCACGTGCTGCTGCAGTGGGAGGACTTCGCCACCCCGCACGCCGCGCCGCTGCTCGCCCGCTACCGCGACCGGCTGCTGACCTTCAACGACGACATCCAGGGCACCGCCGCGGTCGCCCTCGGCGCGCTGCAGGGGGCCACCGCCGTCGCCGGGACGCGGCTGCGCGACCAGCAGGTCGTCATGCTCGGCGCCGGGTCGGCCGGCATCGGGGTCATGGAGATGGTCCGCCAGGAGATGGTCGACGAGGGCGCGTCCGACGACGAGGCGCGCGCGCACTGCTGGGTGGTCGACGTCCGGGGGCTGCTCACCAGTGACCGGAAGGACCTCGCCGAGGACCAGCAGGCGTTCGCCCACGATCCGGCGGACGTCGCGGCGTGGGGGTGCGACCGGCTGCCGCAGCTGGGCGACGTCGTCGAGCACCTCGCCGTCGGGGTCCTGCTCGGGCTCTCGACCGCGCAGGGCGCGTTCACCGAGGAGATCATCCGGACGATGGCCGGCAAGGTCGACCGGCCGATCGTCTTCCCGCTGTCCAACCCGACCTCGAACGCCGAGGCCCGCCCGGCCGACCTCGACGCCTGGACCGATGGGAGGGCCCTTATCGCCACCGGGTCGCCGTTCCCGCCGCTGCACCGCGACGAGGGCGAGGACATCCCGGTCGCGCAGTGCAACAACGTGTACGTGTTCCCGGCGGTCGGTCTCGCGGTGACCGCGGCGCGCGCCACCCGGGTCACCGACGCGATGATGCGCGCCGCTGCCCGGGCCCTCGGGGGCGCGTCGCCGGCACTGCGCGACAAGCGGGCCCCGCTGCTGCCGCCGTGGGCCGACGTCCGCGACGTCGCCGACGACATCGCGGTGGCCGTCGCGACGCAGGCGGTGGCGGACGGCGTCGCCCCGGCGGCGCAGGAGGAGGAGCTGCGGGCCGCCGTCCGGAGCACCCGCTGGACGCCGGGCTACTGACGGGATCGCCGTCGTGACCTCGCCGTCACCCGCACCGCGCCGCACCCCGTCAGGGACGCACTGCCCTCGGGCTAACCCTCCACCGCGCGGCGGGTGCGGCCCTGGGGGAGCCGGTCGACGAGGCGGCCGAGGCGCTCCGTGGTGCCCTGCAGCGGCGCGAGGGCGTCGGCGAGGACCTTGATCTGGCCGTCGAGCTCCTCGATCCGCCCGGCGACGGTGCGCAGGTCGGGCGTGACCTTCGTGAGCTCCGACGCCGCGACGGTGAGCTGGTTGTCGAGCCCCTCCAGGCGCGGGGGCAGCGCGGGGAACGTGGTGTCGGCGTGCCGGGCGAGCACCTCGACGTGGCCGACGGCGCCGGCGAGCCTCTCGATCTCGGGCACCGCCTCCGTGAGCGCCCGGATGAGCGGGACGGCGTCGGCGAGGGCCCCGACGGACGGGACCGCCTCGGCGAGACGCTCGAGCGTCGGGGCGGCCGCCGAGAGCTCCTCGACGGAGCCGGTGGCGTCGGCGAGGCGCTGCAGGACCGGGACCGCCGCCGCGATCTGCTCGACGGTGCCCACGGCGCCCGCGATCGTCTCCACGGTCGGGATCGCGCCGGCGATCCGCTCGATCGTGCCGACCGCCTCGGCGATGGTGGCGACGTCGGAGGTGGCGGCGGCGATGCGCGCGAGGTCGTCGACGGCGGCGGCGAGCCGGCCGAGCGAGGAGACGGCACCGGTGAGCTCGCGAATGTCGCCCGCCGCCCCGCTGATCTGCGCCAGCGCGGGCACGGCCTCGCGTAGCGCGTGGATGTCGTCGGCCGCGCCGCCGAGTTGCTGCAGCGCGGGGACCGCGGCCGTCAGGGCGCGGATGTCCTCGGCGGCGCCGCCCAGCTGCTGCAGCGCGGGGACGGCCTCGGCGAGGGCGTGGATGTCGTCCGCGGCGCCGCCGATCTGCTGCAGCGCAGGGACCGCTGCCGTCAGGGCGTGGATGTCCTCGGCGGCGCCGCCCAGCTGCTGCAGCGCGGGGACGGCCTCGGCGAGGGCGTGGATGTCGTCCGCGGCGCCGCCGATCTGCTGCAGCGCAGGGAC
Source organism: Actinomycetospora sp. (assembly GCA_025925615.1). Lineage (GTDB taxonomy): Bacteria > Actinomycetota > Actinomycetes > Mycobacteriales > Pseudonocardiaceae > Actinomycetospora. Next base: position 26,260 of record JAICLN010000004.1, read on the forward strand.
CGCTGCCGTCAGGGCG
>JAICLN010000119.1 GCA_025925615.1 Actinomycetospora sp.
CGGGGGAGCGGGCGCGGCCGGGGCGCTCGAGGCGGGCGCGCCGAACGCCGAGGCCGCGTCCGGGACCGCGGTGACCGCGAGCGCGCCGCGGGCGTCCCGGCCGACCACGACGGTCGCGACGGCGGTGCTCGGCACCGGCACCGTCGCGACGGCGGTCTCGCCGTTGTTCGTCCGGACGTCCATCGTCCAGGTCTTGGCGTCGACCTCGGTGTACGAGGAGCCCGAGGCGTAGAGCAGGCCCTGGGCGAGCGCGCCGCCGCCGCGGGCGACGACGTCGACGGGCCCGACCCCGGCAGCCGCCGACACCACGCGGACGAAGGCCTTGCCGGGCGGGGCGAGCGTGCTGCCGTCCGTGAGGACCTCGGCCTGCGGGGTGTCGTTCGGCCCCACGTCGACGAAGGCGGCGGTCTGCGCCGTCCGCGGGCCGACCGCGACGTAGGCGGTGAGGGCCGGCGGGGATGACGGGGAGGCCCCGGCCGGACGGGCCTGGAGCGTGTAGACGCCGGGCGTGGCCGCAAGGTAGCTGCTGATGCCGCGGTAGCTGACGTCGGAGGCGACCTTCGTCAGGGGGAGCCCGGGGCCCTCGGCGTACATGTCGACCGCGCCGGTCGAGGGGGAGAGGTGCGCGACGCGCAGCACACCCTGGTCGCCGGTCGGCGGACCGAACAGCGGGAGCGCCGAGGGGAGCGCCGGGGTCTCGATCAGGCCTGCGAGCACGTCGGCGGGCGCGAGGAGGGGCGCCGACTGCGCGAGCGGATCGGTCGCGGTGAGCGGGGGGAGAGGCAGGGCCGGCAGCGCGATCGGAGGCAGCGCGATCGGAGGCAGGGCGACCGGAGGCCGGGGGACCGGAGGCAGCGACACCGACGGCACGGAGACCGCGGGCAGCGAGACAAGGGGGAGGGATACCGAGGGAAGGGACACCGGGGGGACGGAGACCGACGGGACCTGCACCGCCGGGAGCGAGACGGGCGGCAACGAGACCGGCGGGACCTGGACCGCGGGCAGGGACGCGGCGGGGACCTGCACGGCGGGGACCTGCACGGCGGGGACCTGCACGGCGGGGACCTGCACGGCGGGGACCTCGGCCGCCGGCAGCCGGACGGGAGGCACCTGGACGGCCGGCACCTGGACGGCGGGGAGGGCCGGGGCCGGCGCGGCCGGTGCCTTCGACGCGGGAGCGGACACCGCCTTCGGAGCCGCCCGGAGCACCCGCGGGACGAGCCCGCCGTGTGAACTGCGCTCCGACGACGAGTCGGATGCGGATGGCGAGTCGGAGGACCTCGAGTCCGCGCGCGACTTCGAGTCGGAGGACTTCGAGCCGGACGAGGACCCCGACCCCGACGAGGACCCCGACCCCGACGAGGACCCCCTCGAGCCCGACGACGAGGACCCCTTCGACCCGGAGCCCGAGTCACCCGGATGCGAGGAGGCCGAGCCCGAGGGACCGTCGCCCAGATCGAGGACCGCACCGCCGGACCCGGACCCGTGCGACCCCGATCCCGACCCGGAGGACGAGCCGCCCCCGTCGTCGTCGTGATCGGCGAGGAGCACCGGCCCCCCGGCCGCGAGCACCGTCGGAGGGCCGCCGGGCGCCGACGTCGTCGCCACCACGAGCCCGAAGGCCGAGGTCACCACCGCTGCCGTCGCCGCCCGCGCACTGCGTCTCATCGAGCGCCGCTCCCGTCACGTTCCGGCCGCTCCCGCGTCTCGAGAGCGATCACTCGATGGGGGAACGACGCTCACCCGTTCGCGTGACGCCGAAAGCGCGGACACCGGAGTGTGACGAGCGGCGTCAGCAGCCCCGGACGCGAAGCCTGCGCTCCGACAGCGAGCCTCGTGCCAGGCATCGTCAGGTGATCGTCAGCGGAGCGCCGGTCGTGGGGCCCGCGGTCGGGGACCGTGGAGGGCATGAGCGACGTGGTCCACCACCTCGAGACCGAGGACACCGACGAGCGCACCCGCACCATCATCGACACCCTCCTCGACAACTCCGCGGACCTCATGGTCGCGAGCCCGGCCGCGTTCCGCGCGAAGTTCCGGAAGATGGCCGCTGACCCCTTCGCGTTCTACCGCGGCAGTGCCTGGCTGTTCTACGCCGACCTGGCCCGGCTCGAGGATCCGTGGGTCGACGAGCGCACGCGGCGGGTGTGGATCCAGGGTGACCTGCACGCCGGCAACTTCGGCACCTCGATGGCTGGCGACGGCGCGCTCGTGTTCGGGGTGAACGACTTCGACGAGTCCTACCTCGGGCACTTCACCTGGGACATCGAGCGGCTCGTGGCCAGTGTCGCGCTCCTCGGGTGGGCGAAGGCGTTCTCCAACGCCGAGATCGACGATCTCGTCGCCGGCTACGTCCGGAGCTACCTGGCCGCGGTGCGCTCGTTCAGCGGCACCCGGGGCGAGATCGAGCTCTCGCTGCGGCGGGGCACCACCACTGGAGTGGTGCACGACGCCCTGGTGCGCGCCCGTCACCGGAACCGGGAGACGCTGCTGGCGTCGCTGACCGAGGTCGAGGGGGAGGGGCGGGTGTTCCGCGACGGTGCGGGCGTCCGCCGGCTGGGGGACGAGGAGAGGGTCGAGGTCGAGGCCGCGTTCGGGCGCTACCGGGCGACGATCCCGCGGGGCAAGCGGCTCCCCGACGCGGCCTACACCGTCGTGGACGTCGTGGGTCGCAGCGGGTTCGGGATCGGCAGTGCGGGACTGCCCGCGTACACGGTGCTCGTCGAGGGATTCGACGAGGCCCTCGAGAACGACGTGCTGATCTCCATGAAGCGGGCCGTGCCGCCCGCGCCGAGCCGGATCGTCGACGACGAGCGCACCCGCTCGGCGTTCACCGATCACGGTCATCGCACCGCGACCTCCCAGCGGGCCCTCCAGGCGCAGGCCGACCGGTTCCTCGGCCACACCCGGATCGCCGGGGTCGGTTACGTGGTGGCGGAGCTCTCGCCCTACGAGACCGACCTGGACTGGGACGAGGTCACCGAGCCGGAGGACGCCGCGGAGGTCCTGGCCCATCTGGGGCGGGCGACGGCGAAGGCCCACTGCGTGTCCGATGCGGACGCCGAGACGGACCTGGTCCCGTTCCAGGTCGAGGACGCCGTGCTGGCGGTGCTCGAGGGCCGGGAGGCGGACTTCGTCGACGCGATGACGCGTTTCGCGCGCCGGTACGCCGCGCGGGTCCGCGACGATCACCGGCTGTTCGTGGAAGCCTTCCGCAGCGACCGGATCCCCGGCGTCACGAGCACCCACCGAGCCTGAGGCCGACCGCCGCGTACCGATCGGCTCACGGGCCAACGGCCGGTCCGGGCCGGGCGGGCAACGGGGTCATCATCGTGTACCAGGTGCGGGCGGGGAGGGATCCGCCGGTGAGATCGCCGGTCTCGCACGTGCGAACCGGGTCGAGGCAGACCGGCTGCGGAGCCCCGCGGTCGGAGAACGTCATCACCGACGCGGCGTAGCGGTCGGTCGCCCCGAGGAAGGCCGCCGAGGCGGATCGCTGGGTCGTGCCGGTCTTGCTGATCATCGGCCGATGCCATCCGGCGGCGTCGGCGGCCCCGGCCGAGGTGCCGACGGTGTGGTCGTCGCCGAGGGCGGAGCGCAGCGCGGCGGCGACGTCGGGGGACACGGCGCGCGCGCAGGCCTGCCGCGGGATCCCGACCGCGGTGCCCGTGCGGTCGGTGACGGAGGTGAGCAGGCTCGGGGGGCACCAGACGCCCCCGGAGACGATCGTGGCGGCGACGTTCGCGAGGTCGAGCGGACTGGTCGGGTCGGGCCCGAGGGTGAACGAGGCCCGGTGCCCGGCGACGACCTCGTCGGCGAGGCTGCGCCCGTCGGGCCCCCGCGCGGCCAGCGTCGTCCGCAGTCCGAGCCGGCGGGCCACGTCGACGATCGGGGCGATCGACCCGATGCGGTCCTCGAGCGCGACGAACGGCGTGTTGGGCGAGACCGCCAGGGCGTGCCGCACCGTCAGGCGGTCGTCGTACGACCCCAGGTTCTCCACGCTGTAGCGGCGGCCGAAGGCCGTGGAGGTGTAGCGGGCGGGGACGTCGAGGACGGTGTCGGGGGTGACCAGTCCCCGTTCCAGCGCCGCGGCCACGGTGAAGATCTTGTAGATCGACCCTGCGCCGCGCAGGGGCGCGGTGACCAGCGGCAGCGCGCTCTGCCCGTCGTTCCGGTCGTTGCCGTAGGTCCGGTTGGCCGCCAGCGCCAGCACCGGGCGACGTTCGGTGCCCGGAGCGACCACCGCGGTCACATCGGCGACGCCGCCGGTGCCCGGTGCGGCGTCGAGCGTGGCCCGGCGGGCCCGGGTCGTGACGCGCGGGTCGAGGGTGGTGTCGACCGTGTAGCCGCCGGTGGCCAGCGCGTCGTGGTCGAGCCCGAGTCCGGCGAGGCGGTCGAGGGCGGCGCGGCAGAAGAAGCCGGTGCCGGGCCGCGCGCCGGTGCAGCCCTCGGGTGGCACGTGCGGGTCCGGGCGCACCCCGAGCGGTGCCGCGCGGGCCGCTGCGGCCTGGGACGAGGCGAGGGAACCGACCTCGAGCATCGCCTGGATCACCTCGTCGCGCCGGGCGCGCGCCTGGTCCGGATGGGTCGCGGGGTCGTAGCCGCCGGGCGAGCGCACCAGGCCGGCGAGCAAGGCCGCCTGGGGCACCGTCAGGGCGTCGGCGTCGACGCCGAAGTACGTCCGGGCCGCGGCCTGGACGCCGTAGGCACCGTTCCCGAAGTAGACCAGGTCCAGGTACCGGGTGAGGATCTGCTGCTTGTCGAGCCGTCCCTCGACCCGACGGGCGAGCCGCACCTCGGTGAGCTTGCGGGCGAGCGTGTCGGCGGTCGCGGCCTCCCGCTCGGCCGGGGTGTCGGCGAGCGCGTAGAGCCGGAGGTTCTTGACGTACTGCATCGTGATCGTCGACGCGCCCTGACCCTCGAGCGGTGTGCCGCGGACCGCGTTGCTCACCAGCGCCCGCGCCAGCCCGTGCCAGTCGACGCCGTCGTGGACGAAGAACCGGCGGTCCTCGATGGCGACGATCGCCGCCTTCATCGTCCGGGCGATCCCGGCCGCCGGAACCGGCAGCCGGAAGCGGCGGTAGAGGTACGCGATCGGGGCGCCGGTGTCGTCGAGGAGCACCGAGGCGGCGTCCGGCCGGGCCTGCGCCAGCGACGCACTCGTCGCGCCGATCCCCGTACTCGCCCGCGCGAGCAGCGCGGCGCCCCCGACGGCCGGGGGTGCCAGCAGCAGCGCCACCACGGTCCCGGCCACCGCACACACGCCGAGTGCCCGTGTCGTCAGCCCCATGACTCCAGACGATCACGAGTCCACGCTCCTGCCCGGTGCGCCACCTGACGATCCCCTGACGATGGCCGTCATGCGGGTCCGCACGCCGCGCGCCGCCGGCCGCTCGGGGTACTCGTGATCCGTGCAGCGACGCCTCCTCCTCGCCAGCCTCGCCCCCACGGTGGTCCTCCTGCTGGGGGTCCTCGCCGCGTGCAGCGACAACTCGCGCCCCGCGCCTCGGGCCCCGCACCCGATGAGTCCCGAGAACGCCTCCCGACCGCCCACCCCGCAGACCTGGCTCGACCAGGTCTGCTCGGCGCTCGGTCCCGCCGGACGGACCGAAGCGCCCGTCCCCGACGTCGTCGTGTCCGATCTGCCGGGTTCCCGTGACCGGGTGGTGGCGTACCTGTCGTCGCGCATCGACGCCTTCGACGCCGCCGCGGACGGGATCAACGCGGCCGGGCCGGCCCCGACCGACGGCGGCCAGTTGGTCACCGAGCCGGTGGTCCGGCTGCTGCGCGAGCGGGCCGCCACGACGACGAGGTTGCGTGCGGACCTGCAGGCGGTGCCCGACGTCGCACCGCAGACGTTGTTCGAGACCCTCACCCGGGTCCACGACCAGATGGTGCTCGTCGGTCGGGCCCCCGTCCTGCGTGAGCTCGCGCTGCCGCCGGACCTGGCCCGCAGCGCCGCCACGGTCCCGTCGTGCACGGCGCTCGACCGATGAGCGGGGCGAGGTCGGTGACCCCGACGAGGGCCCGGCGCGCGCTGTTCGTCCTCGCCTCGCTCGTCGCCGCGGTCGGGCTGCTGGCCGGCTGCTCCCAGGCCCCTTCTGCCCCGTCCGCCCCGGCCGCCCCCGCACCGGTGACGTCCGGGCCCACCCCGGCGCTCCCGGATCTGGTGGCGCAGGTCGAGCCGAGCGTGGTGACCGTGCGGGTGCCCACGGGTCTCGGCAGCGGCGTGGTCTACCGGCCCGACATCATCGTCACCAACCAGCACGTCGTCGGGGACGCACGGGAGGTGTCGCTGCAGTTCGCCGACGGTTCCAGCGCCCCGGGGCAGGTGCTCGCCGCGGACCGGGTCAGCGATCTGGCCGTGATCCGCAGCGCGCGGGGTGGCCTACCGCCGCTGCCGGTGCGCACCGACCTGCCCCGGCAGGGCGAGACCGCCCTCGCGCTGGGGAGCCCGCTCGGCCTGGAGAACACCGTGACGGCCGGCATCGTCTCCGCGGTCGGCCGAGAGCTCCCTCAGCAGAGCTCCGGCAGTGCCGCCGGCCTCATCCAGACCGACGCGCCCATCTCGCCGGGGAACTCCGGGGGCGCGCTGGTCGACGGGCACGGCAACCTCATCGGCATCAACGAGATCTACATCCCGCCGGGCGCCGGGGCGGTGTCGCTCGGCTTCGCCATCCCCTCGGTCACGGTGGTCGACGCCGTGGACCAGCTGCTGAGCCGTGGCTCGGTCACCCACCCCTACCTGGGCGTCTCCCTGACCCAGCTGACCGACCAGGTGCGTGACCGGCTCGGCGTCCGGGCCGCCACGGGTGCCGTGGTCCTCGACGTCGCCCCCGGCAGTCCCGCCCAGCAGGCTGGTCTCCAGGCCGGGGACGTCATCACCGCCTTCGCCGGTGCGCCGGTCGCCTCGGTGCAGGACGTGGTCTCACGCCTCGCGCGGACCACGCCGGGCCAGCAGGTACCGGTCGTCGTCGCCCGCGGGGCCACGACGGTGAACCCGACGGTGACGGTGGCGGAGCGGCCGGCCTGACGCCCACCGCGCTCGTGCGAGGCGGACGGTCTGCTCGACGGGCACGATCGGCGTCATGACCGACCCCACGCCCACGCGGGCGCTGCCGTTGGCGGGCGTCCTCGTCGTGTCCTGCGAGCAGGCCGTCGCGGCCCCGCTCGCGACCCGCCACCTCGCGGACCTCGGCGCTCGGGTGATCAAGGTCGAGCGTCCCGGCCGTGGCGACTTCGCGCGGGACTACGACACCGTGGTGCAAGGCCTGTCCAGCCATTTCGTCTGGTTGAACCGGTCCAAGGAGTCGGTCACCGCCGACCTCAAGGACCCCGAGCAGTCGGCCCGCGTCCGCGAGCTGATCGACGGCGCGGACGTCTTCGTCCAGAACTTCGCGCCGGGCGCGGCAAACCGGCTCGGGCTCGGCGCGAAGGACCTGCGTCGAGACCATCCCGGTCTGGTCCACTGCAGCATCTCCGGCTACGGCTCGACCGGGCCCTACCGCGACGCCAAGGCCTACGACCTGCTCATCCAGGCCGAGGCCGGGCTCGTGTCGGTGACGGGCACCGAGGAGCACCCTGCCAAGGCGGGCATCCCCGCGGCCGACATCGGTGCCGGCATGTACGCGTTCTCCGGGATTCTCGCCGCGCTCTACGACCGCGAGCGCACCGGCGAGGGCGCCGCGATCGAGGTGAGCCTGTTCGACGCGCTCTCGGAGTGGATGGGCTTCCCGCTGCAGTACGCCCAGGGCAGCGGCCGCGCGCCGGTGCGGGCGGGGACGAGCCACCCGGCGATCGCGCCCTACGGGGCGTTCGCGGCGGGCGACGGGGTCGAGGTCGTGTTCGGCATCCAGAACGAGCGGGAGTGGCACCGCTTCTGCGAGGTGGTCCTCGCCGACGCGGGGATCGCCGACGACGAGCGCTTCGCGACCGGGTCCGCGCGGGTGGAGAACCGGCCGGCCCTGCACGAGGCGATCGATGCGGTCCTCTCCGGACTGACCGGCGACGAGCTCGTCGAGCGGCTCGAGCGCGCCGGTGTCGCCAACGCCCGCCGTCGCACCCTCGACGAGGTCCTCGCCCACCCGCAGCACGAGGAGCGGGGCCGGTTCGTCGAGGTCGACAGCTCGTCCGGCCCCGTCCGGACCCTGCTGCCGCCGATCACGTTCGCCGACGGCCGCACCCCGCGGATGGGGCCCGTCCCGGACGTGGGCCCCGCGGTGTGAGAGCTGTTCCTGGGCTATTCCTCCTCGATGGTGTCGATCCCGAGGGGGCGCACCCGTGCCCACGCCAGGAAGATCGCGGCGACGACGAGCAGGCCGATGCCGGTCCAGAGGTTGATCTCGGTCCCGGCGGCCCGGGCGAGCTGGTCGGGTCCGTCGAGCAGGCCGCGGATCACGAGGACCACGCCGTAGAGGCCCATCAGGGCGCCGATGACATAGCGGAGATCGAACAGCCGCTGCATGCGGCTCTCGGTCTCGATGGTGGTCTGCGGCGTGCCCGGCTCGTCCCGGGGCGGTCCGCTCTTGGCTGCTTCGCTCATGACGGCTCCCGGTCTCAGGCGAAGAGGACGTTGAGGACGACGGTGATGACCAGCGCGACCGCGCCGAGCAGCACCGGCTTGCGGTACCAGACCTTCTCCTTGGGCTGGCGCAGCGTCGGGACGGTGCCGTCGGGCCCGGGCACGCCGTAGACGATCCCGGCGAGCCGCTCGGGCTCGGGCCGGGCCGTGGCGAGCGAGACGACCACGGTGACGATGATGTCGACGAGGAACGCGGCTCCGGCCTGGTAGAAGCTCACCGCGATGCCAGAGCCGAAGTCCACGACGCCGGCCTCGGCGAGCACGAACACCACGGTGCCCCGCGATGACGCCGGTGAAGAGCCCCGAGAAGCCACCCCAGCCGGTGGTGCGCTTCCAGAACATGCCGAGGATGAACGTCGCGAAGATCGGTGCATTGAAGATCCCGAAGAGCGACTGCAGGTAGGTCATGATGTTGTTGAAGGACGAGGCCAGCAGCGCCGTGAAGATCGCGATGACGACCCCGAGGACGGTCACCCAGCGGCCCGCCGTCAGGTAGTAGCGGTCACTGCGGCCCTTCGCGAGGTAGGGCTGCAGCAGGTCGTAGGTGACGACCGTGTTGAGCGAGCTGACGTTCGCCGCCACGCCGGCCATGAACGAGGCGAACAGGCCGGTGATCGCGATGCCGAGCACGCCCTCGGGCAGCAGCTGGCCGATCAGGGCCGGGATCGCGTCGTTGTACTCGAGACCGCCGGCGTTCTCGTTGCCGAAGTTCGGGATGGCGACGAGGGCGACGAGGCCCGGGATGATCGTGATGGCCGGGATGAAGATCTTGGGGAAGGCGGCGATCAGCGGCGTGCGCTGGCTCGCGCTGCGGTCCTTGGCGGACAGCGCCCGCTGGATCTCGGCGAAGTTCGTGGTCCAGTAGCCGAAGGACAGGACGAAGCCGAGCCCGAGGACGATCGAGATCCAGTTCGCGCCGATGGGGTTGGTGACGCTGCCGATGCCGGTGCCCTGCCAGGCGTGCAGGCCCTCCGGTCCGAGTGCGGACGCCGAGACCTTCTCGGTCAGCGCGGAGTAGCCGCCGACGTGACGGACCGCGACGATCGCCAGCGGGATCAGACCGGCCAGGATGACGAAGAACTGCAGCACCTCGCCGTAGATCGCGGAGCCCAGCCCGCCGAAGCCGATGTAGACGAGCACGACCGCGGCCGAGAGCACGATGCCCCAGATCTGCGGCAGGCCCAGCAGGGCGTTGAGCACGATCGCGAGGGCGTAGAGGTTGACGCCGGCGATGAGCACGGAGGCGACGGCGAAGACGACCGCGTTGAGGACGTGCGTGTAGTTCCGAAGCGGAGCCGGAAGAACTCCGGAACCGATCTGACCTTCGACCGGTAGTAGTAGATGGCCAGGAGCGTGTAGTCCAGCCATCCCGGGTTCAGGCGCAGCATCGCGACCCCTTGCTGTCAGCGGGTTCCGAGAAGGTTCCCGTGAACGTTATCGTCAGCCGGGCCACAGGGTCGTACCGACCGGTGGGGAACGTCAAGAGGGCATGAAGCACCAGGTGAGGAGGCGGTCGATGACGACGCCGGACGGCTCGGGGGAGCCATGTCAGGAAAGTCCCCCCATCGGCGTGCTCAACGGCATCCCGGACGTGCGGCGGCAGGGAAGGGCCGTGCCAGACGCCGGGCCCGCCACCACTCCGGGCCTGGTCGTGAGCGAGGAGCGCCTCGCCGACGGCCGGCACATCACCTACTTCGGCGTCGCGCGGTGAGCGAGCGGCGCTACGACCCCACCCACGACGAGTGGGTCACCTTCGCCACCCACCGGCAGGACCGCACCTACAAGCCGCCGACCGCCGCCTGACCCCACTGCCCCACGCGCCCCGGCGGCCCGGAGACCGAGATCCCGCGCGAGCACTCCGAGAACG
>JAICLN010000244.1 GCA_025925615.1 Actinomycetospora sp.
GAGCCCCGGGGCAGCCGCCCGACCTTCACCGACCCGTCCACGTGGACCGGCCGGCCCGTCGTGCTGCCGGAGCCCGACGCCGCCGCCCGCTCCCTCGTGCCCGCCTACCTCGACGTGTACGGGCCGGCGAGCGCGCCGGCGTTCGACGCGTGGCTGCTGCGCGGGGGGACCAAGCGGCCGACCCTGCGCCGCTGGTTCGCCGAGCTGGTCGAGGACGGCGTGATCACCCCGGTGACGGTGCACGACGACGACCCGAGGACGACCGGGACCGACCGCGGGGCCGAGACGCGCTACGCCCGCACCGCCGACCTCGACGAGCTGGCCGCGGATCCGCCGGACGAGGAGTTCGACGACGAGGTCCGGCTGCTGCCCGCCTTCGACCAGTGGGTGCTCGGCCCCGGCACGGGGGAAGTGGCCGTCCTCGCGCCGCAGCACCGCGCCGAGGTGAGCCGGACGGCCGGGTGGATCGCGCCGGTCGTCGTGCACGGCGGCCGGATCGTCGGGACCTGGGTCGACGACGAGACCGAACCGCAGTGGTTCACCGGTGAGCGGACCCCCTCGGCCGCCGCCCTGGCCGCCGACCGGGCTCGACGGAGGGCGCTGCCCTCGGCAGCGGGGTGATCGGAAACGAAGGGTTGCCGGACGTTCGAGCCCGGGTATCACGACGGCCGGCGGGTCCGACGGACCCGGACACGTCACCGGAAGGAGATGCCATGAGCGACGCCGACAAGGTCGAGAACAAGGGCGAGGAGCTCAAGGGCAAGGCCAAGGAGAGCGCCGGCAGCGCGGTCGGCAACGAGTCCCTCGAGGCCGAGGGCAAGGCCGACCAGACGAAGAGCAGCGTCAAGCAGGCCGGCGAGAAGATCAAGGACGCCTTCAAGTCCTGAGCGAGCTTCCCCGTCGACGGCGCCCGTGGCCTCCCGGCCCGGGCGCCGTCGTGTGTCGGCGGCCGGCAGCGCGGCGGGCCGCCCCACCTCCCACCCGATCCGCAAGATCGATGTCACGGGCCGCTGCCCGATGGGGTACGACGAGGGCCATCCGGGTGATGACCTACCGAAGCGGCCACCGCACGGAACACGTCGGCGTTACCGTCCGCGCGTGCCCGACCAGGATGGACCGACCACCCGGCAGGATGTGGTCGTCGTCGGCGCGGGCATCGTCGGGCTGTCGAGCGCCGTGTCGCTCGCCGAGGCGGGTCACCGGGTCCGGGTGTGGACCGCCGAGGACCCGACGGCGACCGCCTCCGCGCACGCGGGTGGGGTCTGGAAGCCCACCTACCAGGCGCCGCTGGCCGGGTCGCTCGCCTGGGCGTCCTGCTCCCTCGACCGCTACCGGCGCCTCGCCGCCGACCCCGCCTCGGGCGTCCGGATGACCGACGCGGTCACCGTCGGCGAGGTGCCCGACGCGGACGCCCTCCCCGCCCAGCTCCGGCTGCTCCCCGACCTCGACGTGCCCAACACGCTGCCCCGGGGCTTCGACCGCGGGCTGAGCCACCGCTCCCCCGTCATCGACCTGCCGCGCCACGTCCGCTGGATGCTCGACCGGCTCGCCACCCTCGGCGCGACCGTCGAGATCCGCCGGGCCCGGACGCTCGACGAGGTCCTCGCCGAGGCCCCCGTCGTCGTGCTGGCCGCCGGGCTCGGGTCCCGCGCGCTCGCGGCGGACCCGACGGTCCGGCCGCTGTTCTCCCAGTACGTCGTGACCGACAACCCGGGGGTGCACCGCGTCCTCGTCGAGATCTCCGACTCCCGGCGGTGGACGTCGGTCATCCCCCACGCCGACCGGGTCCACCTCGGAGGGGTCCGCGTGCCGGGACGCACCGACGCGGCCCCCGACCGGGAGGAGGCCCGCGAGATCCTCCGCCGCTGCCGCGACGCCGAGCCGGTGCTCCAGGACGCGACGGTGCTGCGGATCGACACCGGCATCCTGCCGGCCCGCCCGACGACGCGGGTGGAGTCCGAGCGGCGCCGCGGCCGCCTCGTCGTGCACAACTACGGGCACGGCGGGAGCGGGCTGTCGCTGTGCTGGGGCACCGCGAACGAGGTGGTGCGCCTGGTCGCCGCCCACCACGACAGCACGGTCGGGCACCCCTCGACCTGATCACGGGCGGCGTCAGAAGGGACGTCGGGCGACCCGCGACACCCGCGCCGGCCGCACCTCCTCGCCCCGGGCCCGGCGCCCCGCGTCGCGCAGGACCGACACCAGCCGGTCCCCGTTGCTGCGCCCGCTCACCGGGTCGAGCCGGTCGTGCACCAGCGGGTTCGGGTGCGGCGCGTGCGAGATCGTGGCGCCGCGCAGCTGCCAGGGGACGCGGCCGCGGCGGGCCAGCACCGCCCACGCCTTGGCCGCGGGGGCGCCGAGCAGGACGACCTCGCGCGGCGGCGGCCCGAGCAGGTCGAGGAACTCGCCGAGCCGCGGCGCCGCCCGCAGGACCTCGCCCGCGAGCCGGCGCGGTTCGTGGGTCGGGTTGGCGATCCACCACGGCACGAGGTGCCAGTGCAGCGTCACCTCCTGCTCGAGCCCGGCCCGGTCGGCGGCGCGGTAGAGGTTCGCCGACACCGTGTCGTTGGCGTAGCGGCTGACGAAGCCGCAGCCGTCCTCGGCGTCGGCGGCGGGCTCGTGGAGCAGCAGCAGCACCCGGGCCGCGTCCCCCGCGGCGGTCGGATCCACGTACGGGACGTTCTCCAGGGTGGTGTCCCGCAGCCGGTCGACCCAGCGGTTGAGCCGGCCGGGCCCGCCGTCGTGCCGCCGCGACCACCAGTAGGCGTGCCGCTCGGGCGCGAGCTCGCGGCTGAAGAGCTCCCCGCGCCGATCCGCCAGCCGGTTCCAGACGACCTCGGGGCTGCGCCCGCCCATCCGTGCCGTCCGTGCCACGTCTCCCAGCGTAGGTGCGCGAAGATGGACGGTGTGCTGTTCGCCCAGCGCTTCGCCGAGCCGATCGCGCGCGGCGAGGTCGACCTGACGTTCCGGCGCTGGAAGCGCGCCCAGGTCCGCCCCGGCCGTCCCTACCGCACGCTCGTGGGTCGCCTCCTCGTCGACGAGGTCGCCGCGGTCGACCCCGAGGACCTCACCGACGCCGACGCCCGTCGTGCCGGGTTCGACGGCGTGGCGGCCCTGCTCGCGGAGGCCGGCCGGCACGCCGAGGACGGGACGCCGCTCTTCCGGGTGCGTTTCCACCGGCTCGACGAGCCCGACCCGCGCACCGAGCTCGCGGCGGCCGAACCCTCCGCCGCGGAGGCCGCCGAGATCGCGGCGAAGCTCGACGCGATGGACCGTCGCAGCGGGCACGGCCCGTGGGCGTGGGCGGCGCTGCGCGCCATCGCGGCCGAGCCCGGTCGCCGCGCCCCGGAGCTCGCCGAGGCCGCCGGCCGGGACACCGCCCCGTTCAAGGCCGACGTCCGCAAGCTCAAGGCGCTCGGGCTCACCCGGTCGCTCCCGGTCGGCTACGAGCTCTCGCCCCGGGGCCGGGCCGTGCTCGCGAGCCGGGGCTGACGCCGTGGCCGACGACCTCGTGGTCCGCCTCCACGGCGGCCCGGACCGGGACGGGGAGATCGACGCGGGCGGCCTCGTCGCGCTGGTGGGCGCCCTGCAGCTGCTCGCGACCCGGATCGCCCGCCACCTCGTCGACCAGGCCCGCCCGGGACGCAGCGCCGGGGTCGTGGAGCGGGCCGCGCGGCTGCGACTCGTCGGCCTCGACCCCGGCACGACGGTGCTGCGCTTCGCGGTCGGGGAGGACGACGTGCTCGGCGAGGGGCTGGAGCACGAGGTCACCGACGCGCTGTTCGAGCTGGTCCGCGGGCTGTGGAACGAGGCGCCGCCGGCCTGGACCACCCCGCTGCTCGGTGACGCGTGCGTCGACCTGCTCGACGCGCTCGCGCGCACCGCCCGCACGGCCTCCCTCGGCGGAAGCCGGTTCCGCGAGGCGAGCTTCCGCCCCGGGGGCCTCTCGCGCGCCCCCTGGCCGCGCACCGACCCGCCCCGGACCTTCGGCGACGCCGAGACGGTGCGGGGGCGGCTCGACCGGCTCGACCTGCGCCGCGGGATCGCCCGGGTCCTCGACGAGGCGGGGCGGGACGTCGTGGTCGAGGGCGTGGTCCCCGCGAGCGACCCCGCGCTGTTCGGGGGGCCACCCGACCCGACGGCCGTCGCGCGCCTGCTCGGGCAGGAGGTCGTCGTCACCGGGCCGGCCAGCCACGGCCCCGGCGGCCTGCGGCTGCGGGGCGCGACGATCCGGCCCGCCTGAGGAGGGAACCGATCCGGGGCCGGCGGCCTCCAAGGAGGGAGAGCACCCCGTCCTGCAGGAGGCGTCCATGACCGAGCCCCGTCCCGCGCCGACCCCCGCGCCCCGGTCATGAGGCGCTCGGCCGGTCGTCCCCGCCGCCGTCCGGTCCGCGTCGCGGGCGACCTCGAGCGGGCGGACCGCCGCCGCTGGGAGGCCGCCGTGGCGGCCGCCCGGCAGGCCGCCCGCATCACCGACCGCCCCGGGGAGGAGCTCATGGTCCAGCTCCCGCCGCCGTTCCTCGAGAGCGGGGCGCTGCCCCGGCTGGTGGTCGGCGAGGAGATCGAGATCGCCCCCGCGATCTTCGTCGCCACTGTCTCCGAGGCCGTGCCCGGCCCGCCGGGCTGGACGGTCGACGAGATCGGGATCGTCGACGCCGTCGGGACCGTCCTCACGTCGCTGCCCGGGGGCCTCGACGACGCGGCCGCCGCGGTCAGCGTCCTCGACGCGGGCGGTCGGCTCTTCCCGCTGTTCTGGTCCACGACCCCGCCGCGTGAGGGCCGCACCGCCGTCGGGGGCGCCCTCTACCTGGACCCCGACCTCGCGCCCGGCACCGAGCACGGCGAGGTGGTCGCGCTGTGCCGGGAGCGCTACCGCGTGACCGCGCTGCTCCAGGCCTCCCGCAACGGCTGGGCGCCGACCCCGCCGGTGGAGATCCCGGCGGTGCCCGACCCGCCGCCCACCGACGCCGTGCTCGTCGCCCGCCTGCTGCCTCTCCGGCCCACCGACACGGCGACGGCGCCCGACTGACGCCCGACGACGGCGGCCGACCCTGGGCCGGCGCGGGTGCAGGGCCGTTGCCGACACCTCCGCCGGATCCGAGTCCTCAGGACCCGGTTCTCGCGCACGCTCCAGGACAACGGGGCACCGGGACAGCGACCTCAGGCACCCCTGATCACGGAACTCACACCCTTGCGGACCCGGGAGCGGGGCGGCGCGGATCGCGGCGGGCGCGCTTGTCGTCGTACATCGCGGCGTCGGCCTCGGCGATGGCCTCGGTGAACCCGGTGACCACCCCGACCGGGGCCACGCCCGCCGAGCACGGCGTGCCCGCGGCGTCGAGGGCCTCCTGCAGCCGGGCGACGAGCGACCCGACGTCGTCGGGACCCACCGTCGCGACCATCGCGAACTCGTCGCCGCCGAGGCGTGCGATCGGGTCACCCCGCCGGGTCACCGCGCGCAGGGTGTCGGCGGCGCGGCGCAGGTAGGCGTCCCCGGCGTCGTGCCCCTCGGTGTCGTTGACCCGCTTCAGCCCGTCGAGGTCCATCATCACCACCGACGCCGGGTCCCCGAACCGCCGGAACCGCTCCTCCTCCTGGGCGAGCCAGCGCTCCCAGCCGCGACGGTTGAGCAGCCCGGTCAAGGTGTCCGTCTCGGCGTCGGACACCGCCCGCTCGAGCTCGCGCGCCGAACGGACCGCGTTGGTGTCGGCCTCGAGGACGCTCGAGAGCAGGCTGGAGAGCAGGTCGAGCAGCGACTCGTGGCTGACGAAGCCGGGGTCCAGCGGTTCCGGGTTGATCCCGATCACCGTGCCGAACAGGCCCCCGTCCGGGTAGAGGATCGGGGTCCCGACGTAGGCCGCGACCGGCAGGCCGCCCTCGGCCGCGGCGGCCACGACGTCGCACAGCGCGGGTTCGGAACCGGTGTCGGGCACGACGCGCGGTGTCTCGCCGGAGACCATCGTCCGGCAGATCGACAGCGTCCACCTGCTCTCCACACCGGCGCTCAGCCCATACGCATGGTCGTCGCTGACGAGGACGGTCTGGCGCTCCCCCGCCACCCGGGTCACGGCCCAGGCGCCCATCGGCAGCGACTCGGCGAGGTAGTCGATGACCATGTGGCAGGCCTGGTCGAAGGCCCGCGGCGGCGCGAGATCGGCGGTCACGGTGTCGGTCATGTGCGCCCTCGTTCACACGGGGGTCCGCGCCCCCTCGCACGGATCCCTTCGTCGCCGATTCTGGGGCGTCCGGTCGGGACCACGACCCGGAGGGGTCACCCGTCGCAGGTGGAGCAACGGGTACGGCCTCCCGTCCGCGTCGGTCTCCGATCGGCCGATCTCGACGAAGCCGCGGCGCGCGTACCAGGCGCGCGCGGCCGGGTTCTGCTCGTTCACGTCCAACGTCAGCACCGGGTGGTGCGCGGCCGCGTCGTCGAGCAGCGCCGTGCCCGCCCCTCGACCGTGCACGGCCGGGTCGACGAAGAGCCCGTCCACCTCGCCCCCGGTCCCGGTGAGGAAGCCCACCGGGCCGTCGGGACCGGACGCGA
>JAICLN010000143.1 GCA_025925615.1 Actinomycetospora sp.
GGGGTGCAGCCCCAGGGCGGTGGCGCGGTCGGTGACGAACCGCGCGGGCCAGGTCCTGATGATCGCCGCGACGGCCGGGTCGTGGTCCCAGTCGACGAGCCGGCTGGTGTCCTCGCCGGCGACGCGGTCGAGGGCGTCGGTCATCTCGCGCGGGGTCGTGGTGAGCGAGGGGAGGTTCATCGCGGTGCGGCTGCCCCAGGCCGACCCGTCGACGGCGGCGGAGCGCAGGATGCCCTCGATCGTTCGGGGCGGGGACGACAGCGCGACCGGCGTCTCCGGCGGCACCGGGCACGTGGCCCGCGCCCCGGCGAGCGGCTCGCGGAGGATCCCGGACAGGAAGCTCGATGCGGCCGCGTTGGGACGCCCGGGCCGTACCGACACCGTCATCAGCCGGACCGAGCGGCCGCGCACGAACCCCTTGCGGGTGTAGTCGGCGACCAGTTGCTCGCCGATGAACTTCTGCACGCCGTAGCTCGACTGCGGGCGGGGCAGGGTGTCGTCGTCGACGGTGCCCAGCGCAGGGCCGGCCGGGTCGGCGCCGAACACGGCGAGCGAGCTGGTGAAGACCAGCAGCGGAGGACGGGACTGGCGGCGGGCCCGCTCGAGCACCGCGCGGGTGCCGTCGAGGTTGGTGTGCATCCCGAGGTCGAAGTCGGCCTCGGCCGCCCCGCTGACCACGCCGGCCAGGTGGAACACCGCGTCGACCTCGGGCACGCGGGCGAGGACCTCGTCGAGGGAGCCGGTCAGCACCGTCGTCCGCGGGTCGGCCGCCACGTCGGGCGCCGGCTCGGCGAGGTCGACCAGCACCAGCTCGTCGACCGGCTCGGCCGGCCCGCCGTCGAGGGCGACGGCCTCGGCGAGGAGGCGGCGCGCGAGGAGACTCCCGAGGAAGCCCGCCGCGCCGGTGATCGCGACGCGGGTGGTCACCGGCACCTCCGCGACAGCGCATCGACGGGCACGCCGCGATCCTGCCCGACCCGATCGTGCGCGTCACGGCGCGCTCACCCGGCCGGCCGAGGCCGCCGGCCGGCGGTCCCGGCGATGTTCACCGAGGGCGTCACCGCGGACGGGATCCTCGAGGAGCTGCGGGGCTTCTACGTCGACACCGCCCTGTCCGCGACGCCGACGGCGCTGCCGTCGCTGACCGCGTTCTTCCCGCCCGGGCACGTCCTCTACGGCAGCGACCATCCCTTCGCCGCCGAGGCGTGGGGGACGGGCTTCGACCGGTACCTCGACGAGGCCCTCGCCGCCGGACACCCCGGGCTGGAGGGGGTGGACCGCGCGACCGCGGAGGCGCTCATCCCGCGGCTCCGGTGACGGGGACGCGCGCCGTCAGGAGCACGGTGGCCCGGTTCCCACGGGGACCGCCCGCTGCGCGACGATGGCGCGCAGCAACGCGACAGCGAGGGAGTGGCCCGGCATGCGGGTGGGAATCTTGACCGGTGGCGGGGACTGCCCCGGTCTGAACGCGGTCATCCGGGCGATCGTGCGACGCGGCGTCCCGGAGTACGGCTTCGAGTTCGTGGGGTTCCTCGACGGGTGGCGCGGACCGCTCGAGTCGGCCACGAAGCCGCTGGACATCACCGCGGTGCGGGGCCTGCTCCCGCGGGGCGGCACGATCCTGGGGTCGTCCCGGACCAACCCGTTCGCGATCGAGGACGGCGTCGACCGCATCCGGACGAACCTGCAGGACCTCGGGGTCGACGCGCTCGTCGTCATCGGCGGCGAGGACACCCTCGGCGTCGCGAGCCGGCTGCACGAGCTGGGGGTCAACGTCGTCGGGGTCCCGAAGACGATCGACAACGACCTCGCGGGCACCGACTACACCTTCGGCTTCGACACCGCGGTCAACATCGCGACCGAGGCGATCGACCGGCTGCACACCACCGCCGAGTCCCACCACCGCGCGCTGATCGTCGAGGTGATGGGCCGGCACGCGGGCTGGATCGCGCTGCACTCCGGGATGGCGGGCGGGGCCAACGCGATCCTCATCCCCGAGGTGCGCTTCGAGATCGACCAGGTCTGCGACTGGGTGGAGAGCCGTTTCCGGCTCGACTACGCGCCGATCATCGTCGTGTCCGAGGGCGCGCGGCCGAAGAACGGCGACGAGGTGCTGGTCACCGGGGAGAAGGACGCGTTCGGCCACGTCCGGCTCGGCGGGGTGGGGGACTGGCTGGCCCGCGAGATCGAGTCGCGCACCGGCAAGGAGGCCCGCACCACGGTGCTCGGCCACGTGCAGCGCGGCGGCACCCCCTCCGCCCGCGACCGCTGGCTCGCGACCCGGTTCGGGCTGCACGCGATCGACGCCGTCGCTGCGTCCCGGTGGGGCCAGATGACCGCGCTGCGGGGCACCGACATCGTCACGGTGCCGCTTCAGGAGGCGACCCGGGAGCTCAAGCTCGTGGACCCGGCCCTCTACGCCGAGGCCGCGGTCTTCTTCGGCTGAGCACCGGAGCTCAGGGTGTGGGCTCCCAGAGCTCGACGCGGTTCCCCTCGGGATCGGTCCCCGGAAGAAGTACCCGCCGATCCCCAGGACGTGTTCCACCCGGGCATCGTGCCCTGCGTCGGCCCGCGGTGACCACGGAGGTCACGACGCGTGACCCCGTCGATGGTTGCGCACAGCATCATCGGTTTTCGTTGTCGGAGGTGCAGCAGCCCGAATCGGACGAACACCCACCGGGCGCGCCCGTGGTGGAAGAATCAACAGTGCCCCCCGGGGCCCACAGATACGAATCTCGTCCGTAAGGATCCGCGATGTCTTCCCCGTCGCTCGCCGCCCGAGCCGACACCACCGTTGTCGAGACCCACACCACTTCTGTCCGCCGGCCGGAGACCGTCGTCGTCAGTGTCCGCACCGACGACCAGGGAGCGCGCGAGGCGGCGCGGTGGGCCGAGAAGGTCCAGGGAGCGGGCGCGACCGCTCTGGTCAGCACCGACGCCCAGCTCGAGACGCAGATCGACACCGCGTCGCGGGTCCTGGTCCTCGACCCGGGCATGATCGCGTCGTGGCGGGGGTTCGGCGCGCGCGGGACGTCGCGCGACCGGCTGCAGCTGGTGGCCCGCCTCGCCGGCCGTTCCGCCCACGTCACCTGGGCCAGCACCGGGACCCAGGCCGAGGAATGGGTCCACGCCGCGGCCTAACCGGTCGCGGTCACTTCCTCGCCCCGTTCGAGATCGGCGGCGCGGGGATGCCGGAGCACGAGCCGGCGAGGGTCGAGGCCCTCGCCGGCCAGGTCCAACGTCGAGGGCCCGAGGCAGCGCAGCAGGCGCGCCGACACGACGAGCTCGACACCGGCGCAGGCGATCACGTGATCGTCCCGCTGGCGGGTCGGCGCGGAGTCGACGACCTCCACCACGATCGGTTCCCCGGCGCGCGGCGCGGGCTCCGCCCCGAGGCCGGGGGACCGGTGCGGGATCAGCTGCACCCGGAGCGGTCCGTGGGCGGTGGGGTCGTCGCGCAGGGCGCTCGCGGCGCGGGCAGTGATGATCATCGGCTCGTCGTCGAATCGTGCGGTCAGGCCGTCCATCCCCGGCCATCGGCGGCGGCCGCGCCGGAGTACACCGCCGAATGGTCGGTTGTCATCGTCCGTCCCGGGCGGAGCAGGGCACCGAGGACGCCGACCCCGGCGGCGACGACGAAGGCTCCGGGCAGGGTGATCGCGTCCGCGACGGCGCCGAGCACGGGGGCGCCCACGTCCTGGCCGAGGGCGAGCGCCAGGAAGGCCGCCCCGACGCCGACCACCGGCCGGTCGGGGTGGATCCTCGTGCCCCAGAGCAGCAGCAGCCCGGTCAGCGCGATGTAGACCGCGCCGAAGACGGCTCCGGTGGCGACGGCGACCGCGGGGACGCCGGCGGCGACGCCCAGCAGCGCCGTGGCCCCGGCGAGCAGCAGCATCGCGCCGCTCCAGCACCGTGCGAGCCCGAGCCGGGTGGTGAGGTCGCCCGCGAGGGCCCCGAGCAGCCCGGCGGCCCCGAGCGCGATCCACATAATCACGCCGGTGAGGTCCCCGGCGCCGGCGGAGCCGACGAGGTCGCGCCCGAACGTCCACACGGCCGCGCTGCCCAGGCCCATCACGCCCGCGGCGACCAGCAGGCGCCGCCCGTCCCGGGTGCTCCAGGGTCGTGGGCCGCCCGGTCGGTCCGGCCCGACGTCCGGAGCGCGCGAGGGGACCGTCACGCAGGTCCAGAGGGAGACCGCGAGCGCGGCCGCGGAGAACGCGGCCCACGCCCACCGCCAGTGGCCGGCGAGGAGCAGCGCGACCGGGCCCGAGACGAGCACGCCGACGCCGGTGCCGGCGTTGACCACCGTCTGCAGACGGGGTTCGAGGCCCGCGGGGGCCGACCGGGCGACCGCCTGGGCCAGCGGCGGCGATGCGAGCCCGGTGCTCGACCCGGCGACGACGACGCCCACGGCGAGCACGGCGGAGCCGGGCGCCAGGGCGATCACCGCGGTCCCGACCGTCGCGCACACCCCCGCCGCGACCGCGACCGGCCGCGCACCCCAGCGCGATGTCGCGACGGTCGCCGCCACGATCCCGACGCAGTAGGCGGCGTAGCTGCCCGAGGCGATCGCTCCGGCGGTGGCGGCGTCGAGGCCGAACTCGGCCCGGAAGGTCGGCACGAAGAGGCCGTAGGCGAACCGGGCCAACCCGTAGCAGACCGCGATGAGGGCCGCGCCCGCCGCGGCCACGCCCACCGCGGTCCGGACCGTGCCGGTCTCGACGCGCACGCCTGCCACCTCCGGAGGTAAACCGATCGGGATACCTCCGGACGCTAGCGCATAGCCTCACCGGTCGGTATACCGTCGCGGGACGGCGTGCTGTGGGTTCGGCCACCCGGCCGTCAGAGACCGCGGCGGACGGCGAGGGCGGCGAGCTCGGCCCGCGAGCCGAGGTCGAGCCTGCTGAAGATGCGACGCAGGTGGGTGCGCACCGTCCCGGTCCCGATGAGGAGGCGCAGCCGGGCGTCCTCGGCGCGGATCGCGGCGTCCCACGCGCTCAGCTGGTCGTGCCCGAGTTCGCTCGGCGGGCCCCCCGGGAGGTCCCCAGGAGCGTCGATCGCAGTGGTGGGCCCGTCATCGAGCGGAGTCGCTGCCCACCGGCGGCCGACCGTTGATCAACAGGACTCCATGGCGGTACGCCGAGATCCATGACTACCACCCGGTCCTGTTGATCATCGACGCCGCGGGCCGGGCGCCCGCCACCGCGTCCGGACCGCTGACCCGTCGGTTCGGGGACTCAGTCCTGGGTCGCGGGCTGCTGCTCGAGGACGGCGACCGGGTCGAGCCCGTCCTGCAGGCGTCGGAGCAGTGCCTCGAACTGGTCGGCGTCGGCGCCGAGCAGGTCCCGGAACTGGGCCCGGACCTCGGAGGTCGCCTCGTCCCACTCCGCGAGGGCGCGTCGGCCGCGCGGGGAGACGACGATCAGCACCCGGCGCCGGTCCTCGTGGTCCTGCCGTCGCAGGACGAGGTTCGCGGAGACCATCCGGTCGACGAGCTTGCTGAGCTTGGGGGCGAGGAGCAGGACGTGGTCGGCGACCACGTTCATCGGGCACCCGCCGCGGTCGGCGAGCAGGCGCAGGATCCGCCACTGGTCGAGGCTCGACCCGCAGCCGCGCAGCGCTTCCTCCAGCCGCCCGGTGAGCGTGCGCTCGACGAGCGAGAGGAGACGGAGGGAGTCGTCGCCGTCCGGCGTCGACCGTTCCGCGCTGGCGGCCACGTCGCGATGGTAGCGGCGCGGGTGGCCAGGACGGAGCGCTCGCCCGGCTCGGGACGGCCGGCCGGTCCGGCGTATCGGGTGAACGCCGACGACTCGTACGATCGGAGCAGTCCCGGGATCACCCGTGCTCGCTAGCGTCGAGCAATGACCGAGTCGCTCGCTCCGCGGTCGGGGACACGGCACCCCGCGCGTGGTCGTGACGTCCTCGACGTGGCCCTCGTGATCCCGCTGCAGGGGCCCGCCGGGATCTTCGGACCGTCCTGCGAGAGCTGCGCCGCGTTGGCCGCGCAGGAGATCAACGCCGAGGGCGGCGTGCTCGGTCGCGAGCTGAACCTGGTGCCGGTCGACGGCGGCCGGAGCCCCGAAGAGGTGGCGATCGAGGTCGACGCGCTGGTGAGCGCCGGGGCGGTGCAGGCCGTGACGGGCTGGCACATCTCGGCCGTCCGCGAGGCGGTCGCGCCGCGGATCCGCGGCCGCGTCCCGTACGCGTACACGGCCCTCTACGAAGGGGGCGAGAACCGGCCCGGGCTCTTCCTGACCGGCGAGACCCCGGACCTCCAGCTCGGCCCGGCCCTGGACTGGTTCGCCGGGACGGCCGGGGTGCGGCGCTGGATGATCGTCGGTGACGACTACGTCTGGCCGCGCCGGTCGGCCGCCACCGCGGCCCGTCACCTGCGCCGGATCGGCGGCACGGTCTGTGACGAGGTGTTCGTGCCGCTCGGGACGGCCGACTTCTCCGCCGTCGTGCACCGCGTCGAGGCCAGCCGCTGCGAGGCCGTGCTGATGCTGCTCATCGGCGACGACGCCGTGGCGTTCAACCGCGCCTTCAGCGCGTCGGGCCTCGACCGCGACGTCCTGCGGTTCAGCTCCCTGATCGAGGAGAACGTCCTGCTCGCCTCCGGCCCGGAGTGCACCCGGGGCCTCATGACCTCGGCCGGCTACTTCGAGGACCTCGCGACGAGCTCCGGCCTCGAATTCGCCGCCACCTACTTCCGCGAGTTCGGCGACGACGCGCCGGTGCTCAACAGCCTCGGCGAGTCCTGTTACGAGGGCGTCCGGCTGCTCACCGAGCTCATGCGGCGCGCCGGGTCGAGTGAGGTGCCGGCCATGATGTCCGTCGCCGACGGGCTCGCGTACGAGAGCCCGCGGGGCACGGTCGAGCTCCGCGACCGGCACTTGCGGCAGGCGGTCTTCCTGGCGGTCGCCGACGGGCTGACCTGGGACGTCGTCCAACAACTGTAACCGTCCGACCCCGGAGCGCGACGCTGCGCGACGATCGTTGACACCACTCCGCGACCCCCGCTACTTTCCCAGGAAATCAATTCCTGCGGATGATATCCGCCTCCCCGGTCGGCGGGGTCGCGGCGGAGGGAGCCGTAGAAATGCCCCTGTACGCGTACCGGTGCGGCGACGACGGCCCCGTCGACGCGATCTGGCCGATGGGCGCCGCGCCGCCGGCGATCTCCTGCCCGACCTGCGGCGGCGAGGCCCCGCGCATGATCACCGCGCCGAGGCTCGGACTGGTTGACCGCACCCGGGTCGCGGCCATCGACCGGGCCGAGGCCTCCCGCACCGACCCCGCCGTGGTGTCCGCGCTACCTCCCCGGCCGTCCGCGGCACCACGTCCCCGCCTCGATCCCCGGACCGCCGCGCTGCCGCGGCCCTGATCGCCCGTCCGGCCCTGATCGTTCGGCCCCGGCGGCCGGACCGAGAGCACGGCGCCCGGCGCGCGTGCCCCTTCGCCCTGCCCTCGTGAGGGCCCGTCGACGACGACTGGAGGAATTCCGTGCTGCTCCGATTGACGATGTCCCGTGGCTAGCGTCGGCCTGCTCTTCGTGGGCGCTGTGCTGTTCATCAACGGCGCCATGCTGCTGGGATGGGTCGAGGCCCGTTCGGCTGCACCGATGAACTTCTTCGTCGGCGGGCTCCAGATCCTCACGCCCCTCTACCTGATCTTCACCGCGAACGGCGACGCCGACGTCATCCTCTCGGCGTCCGGCCTGTTCCTCTTCTCGTTCACCTATCTCTACGTCGCCGTGAACCTGACCTGGAACCTCGACAGCACCGGGCTCGGTTACTTCTGCCTGTTCGTCGCCATCACCGCGGTCGTCTTCTCGTACCTGAACTTCACCCGGTTCGCCGACCCCGCGTTCGGCGTCATCTGGCTCTACTGGGCGTTCCTGTGGCTGCTCTTCTTCCTGCTCCTGGGCCGGAAACTGGACGGGATCGGGCGCTACACCGGGGCGGTGTGCGCCATCCAGGGCTGGGTCACCGGGTGGATCCCCGCGTTCCTGCTCCTCACCGGCACCTACAAGTCGGTGGGCGCGACCCTCGCCGTGGTGCTGGCGATCTTCGGCGTCGTCGTCTTCGCCGCGCTGATCCCGTGGGCCCGCCGGACCCAGCCGCCCGCCGAGCCCGCATCCACCGGCGACCACGCCGCCGTCGCCTGACCGCCCGACACCCACGACCCGGACCAGGGAGAGAACCGATGCCGCAGAAGGTGTTCCCGCTCGACAGCAGCAAGAAGTTCACGGACCAGCAGATCGTCGGCCACAACCGCTGGCATCCCGACGTGCCCGCCCAGGTGCACGTCAGGCCCGGCGACGTGTTCCGCGTGGACTGCCGCGAGTGGTTCGACGGGGCGATCCACAACGACGACTCCGCCGACGACATCCTCAACGCCCCGCTGAACTCGGTCCACGTCCTCTCCGGCCCGATCTCGGTCGAGGGCGCCCAGCCCGGCGACCTGCTGATCGTGGACATCCTCGACGTCGGGCCCATTCCCCAGGAGGACTCCGGCCCGCTGGCCGGGCAGGGCTGGGGCTACACCGGCGTGTTCGCCAAGACGAACGGCGGCGGCTTCCTGACCGAGCAGTTCCCGGACGCCTACAAGGTGGTCTGGGACTTCCGCGGTGGAAAGGCCACCTCACGACACGTGCCGAGCGTCGAGTTCACCGGGATCGTGCACCCCGGCCTCATGGGGACCGCCCCGTCGCACGACCTGCTCGGCAAGTGGAACTCCCGCGAGCAGGCGCTGATCGACACCGACCCGCAGCGGGTCCCGCCGCTCGCCCTGCCGCCCCAGCCGGACTCGGCGATCCTGGGCTCGCTCTCCGGCGACGACTTCGAGCGCGCGCGCAACGAGGCGGCCCGCACGGCCCCACCCCGGGAGAACGGCGGCAACCAGGACATCAAGAACTTCACCAAGGGCAGCCGGGTGTTCTACCCGGTGTTCGTCGACGGGGCGAACCTCTCGGTGGGCGACCTGCACTTCTCGCAGGGCGACGGCGAGATCACCTTCTGCGGCGCGATCGAGATGGGCGGGTTCATCGACCTGCACGTCGACCTGATCAAGGGCGGGATGTCGACCTACGGGGTGTCCGAGAACGCGATCTTCATCCCGGGGAACACCGACCCGCAGTACAGCGAGTGGATCGCGTTCTCCGGGACGTCGGTGACCCTCGACGGCGAGCAGCGCTACCTCGATTCCCACCTGTCCTACCAGCGGGCCTGCCTGCACGCGATCGACTACCTGACCACCTTCGGCTACTCGCCGATCCAGGCCTACATGATCCTGGGTGCCGCGCCGATCGAGGGCCGGCTGTCCGGTGTCGTCGACATCCCGAACTCGTGCTCCACGGTCTACATCCCGACCGGGATCTTCGACTTCGACGTCAAGCCGAACGCGCAGGGGCCGGCGCGGATCGACCCGGGCATGGGGGTGCCGATGTCCAGCGCCTGACGTGACGGACCGCCGCCGACCGTGGTGCGCCACCGTCGGCGGCGGTCGCGCGCCCACGGGTGACGGCGGACCCGCGTTAGGCCGGTCGGGCGGGGGCCTCCCCCGGAGGCAGTCGTCATTAC
>JAICLN010000072.1 GCA_025925615.1 Actinomycetospora sp.
ACCGCCGTCCCGCCCCCACGCGCGCCGAGCGAACGGACCATACTCTCTACCGCCCCGACGCTCGGCCGATCTCGCGGCGTTCACACCCGCGACCCGCCGCGGCCCGAGGACGACCCCGAGCTCGCCGACCTGCGCCGGCGCGCCCTCGTCTGCCTCGCGCTGAGCCTGCCGGTGATCGTCGTCGCGATGAACGTGTTCTGGCAGTTCCGGTACTGGCAGTGGTTCTCGCTCGTGCTGGCCACGCCCGTGGTGTTCTGGGGCGGGGTACGGTTCCACCGGGCCGCCTGGCGCCACCTGCGGCACGGGTCGCTGACGATGGACACACTCGTCTCGGTCGGCGTGCTCTCCGCGTACGGCTGGTCGGTCGGGACGCTGTTCTTCGGCGAGGCCGGCCTCGGCGGCATCCACCACGGCCTCTCCCTGGTCCCGGCCCCCGACGAGTGGGGCGGCACCCGGACGATCTACCTCGAGGCGGCCGTCGCGATCGTGACCGCCGTGCTGATCGGGCGCTGGATCGAGCTGCGCGGCCGGAAGAAGGCCCTCGCCGCGGGCGGGGCCGGCGCCGACGAGCGCGCCACGCCCGACGCCGTGCTCGTCGTCGCCGACCGCGCCCTGCGGGTGCCGGTCGAGAACGTCCTGGTCGGGGACCACGTCGTCGTCGGGGCCGGGGACACCGTGCCCGTCGACGGCGTCGTGACCGAGGGCACCGCGACCCTCGACGTCGCCGCGATGACGGGGGAGTCCGTCCCGATGGAGACCGCCGCGGGCACTCGCGTCCTCGCCGGCACCCGGGTCACGTCGGGCCGGGTCCTGGTGCGCGCGACCGGGGTCGGGGCCGACACCCAGTGGGCCCGCCTGACCCGGCGCGTGCAGGACGCCCAGCTCGGCAAGGCCTCGGTGCAGCGGCTCGCGGACAGGATCGCCGGCCGGTTCGTCCCGGTGGTCCTCGTGCTCGCCGCCTACACGTTCGGCTTCTGGTGGTTCGCCGACGCCGATGCGGGCTTCGCGATCGCGGCCGCCATGGCGGTGCTCGTCGTGGCCTGCCCCTGCGCGCTCGGGCTCGCGACCCCGACGGCGCTCGCGGTGGCCGCCGGTCGCGGGCGCCGGCTGGGCATCCTCATCCGCGGGCCGCAGGTCCTGGAGACGTCCCGGAAGGTCGACACCGTGGTGCTCGACAAGACCGGGACGGTGACGACCGGGCGGATGGGCCTGCGGTCGGTGCACCGGGCGGCAGGTGTCGACGAGCACGCGGTGTGGCAGTACGTCGTCGCGCTCGAGACCGACGTGGACCACCCGGTCGCGCGGGCGTTGGTCGAGGCCGGACGCGCAACGGAGCGGAGCCGGACCATCGGGGACGTCCGGGGGGCCGGGGCGGGGACCGTCACGGGCCTCGAGGTCGTCGACGGGCTAGGCGTGCGCGGCGCGGTCGACGGGACCGCGGCCGTCGTCGGGCGCCGCCGTCTCGTGGAGTCGGCCGGCGTGCAGCTCCCTGCCGACCTCGACCTCGCCCACCGCGACGCCGAGGCCGCCGGCGCCACCGCCGTCGTCCTGGCCTGGGCCGACGCGGACGGCCGGCTCGCCGCGCGGGCCGTGCTCGCCGTCGGGGACACGGTGCGGCCGACCTCTGCGGAGGCGGTCGGGCGGATGCGGGCGATGGGGCTGCGCCCGATGCTGCTGACCGGGGACAACGCCGCCGCGGCGCACGCGGTGGCGGCCGAGGTCGGGGTCGCGGCCGAGGACGTGGTGGCCGGGGTGCTGCCGACCGAGAAGGCCGACGTCGTCGACCGGCTGCGGGGCGAGGGCCGGGTCGTGGCCGTGGTCGGCGACGGCGTCAACGACGCGGCCGCCCTCGCCCGCGCCGACCTCGGCCTGGCGATGGGCGGTGGTTCGGCGCTGGCGGTGGACGCCGGGGACCTGACGCTGGTCGGGGACGACCTGCGGGGCGTCACCGACGCGCTGCGCCTGGCCCGCCGCACGCTCTCGACGATCCGCGGCAACCTGTTCTGGGCGTTCGTCTACAATGTCGCCGCCCTGCCGCTCGCGGCGCTCGGGCTGCTCAACCCCATGATTGCCGGCGCGGCGATGGGACTGTCGAGCATCTTCGTCGTCGGGAACAGCCTGCGGCTGCGCCGGTTCCAGCCGCGGTTCTGACGGCGGGGGCCCCCTGCGGTTCCGGCGAGGGGTGCCCCTGGTCGGTCTAGTCGACCGAAGGTGCCCTTCGCTCGAAACCCGGGCCGGGCTACGAGCCGCCGAGCTGGCTCGGGTGCGGGCGCGGCACCGGGCAGTCCAGCGGGTAGCCGCGGCCGGCGTAGTCGAAGCCGTCCAGGGCGAGCTCGTGGCGGGACGGGTCGACGGGTGAGGCGTAGTAGGCGCGGATCTCGGCGATGAGGCCGGAGCCGCGGTCGAAGACGTACCACTCGTCGCCGCGCAGCAGCGTGCCCGAGACCGTCTTGATGTGGCTCCACTCGATCACGGCCTGCGCGCTCGCCGGGTCGGTCAGCACCCGGTCGACCGTCCAGGCCGACCCGAGCGTCGCGACCCGGTGCGCCCAGTTCGCGGCGATCGTGTCCGCGCCGCGCCAGGCCCCGCCGTACATCCCGGGCGGGAAGTAGTGCACGGCGTCCGGGGTGAAGCAGGCGACCATGCCCGCGACGTCGGCGTCGTTGCACCCGTCGAAGTAGCGGCGGATCAACGACTCCATGTGCTCGGCGGTGAGCATCGCGGGCCCTCCTGACCTCCGGGGGCCTGCGAGTGTGCTGTCGCGGGGCCGGGCGCGCGAGGGCGGGGTTCCCGACGCCGGGACGTCCTCAGGGAGTCGCGGGGACGAGCTTGTCCAGGCGGGTGTCGCCGGGCTGGAGGAGGGCGTCGTCGAGGACCATCGTCGGGGTGCCGAAGCCGCTCGCACCCTGGCGGACCAGCTTCGGGTCGTGCGCGGCCGCGCCGAAGTTCGCGGCGATGTCCTTGCCGTGGACGTTGTTGCGCACGCACGGCTCGAACCCGGGCCCGGCGCCGAGGCGCTTGCCGAGGTCGACGACCTGGTCGACGGTCCAGCCGGCCTCGCCCTCCTCGGGCTGCGCGGTGTAGAGGCTGACGTGCAGGTCGGGGAAGATGCCGTTCTCGGCCCCGCAGATCATCGCGTTGCCGCCGAGCGTGGAGTAGCCCTCCGGCTGCGAGCGCTGGTCGAGCATGTTCAGCAGGTGGTAGCGGATGCGCAGCGTCCCGGTCGAGACCGCCGTGGCCAGGCGCGCCCCACCGCGCGACTCCAGGGCCTGGCAGGCCGGGCAGAGCGCGTCCTCGTAGAGGTCGAGGGTGTGGGCCGGGCCCTTGCCCTTCGCGCTCTTGGCGACCTTGCCGGTCGGGGTGGGCGCGCCGGCGACCACGACCCCGCCGTCGACGCTCGTGGGGAACTGCACCGCAGCCCGCGTGATGGGGATCGGGCCCACGGTCGAGGAGCCGCCGGAGGCGTCCGCGTCGTCACCGCGCCCGAAGAGCGTGCTGCCGATGACGAGCGCGAGGACCCCGACCACCAGGATCCCGACGATCAAGGGCGTGCGGGACCCTGTGCCACGGCTCTGCTGTGCGGCCGAGCGCTTGCCCATCACTGCCTCCCCGACGTTCGACGTGCTCTCGTGGGGAACAACGGCGGAACGCGCCGGAGGGGCGCGTGTCCTGCGGGGTGTGGTCGCCGCCCGGCGCCCAGCGGCGCCGTCCGGGCGTCGTCGTGGGCCGGACGGTCCAATCAGTCCGACCGGCTCAGCGACGACGACGCGCGAGGTCGGCGAGCATCGCGTTGTAGGTGGCGAGCTCGCTGTCGCCGTCGCGGTCGGCCCGGCGATCGTGCCGGGCCCCCTCGCGCTCGTCGTGGCGCGACCACTGCACGAGCAGCGCGATCACCACCGCGAGCAGCGGGATCTCCCCGGCGGCCCACGCGACGCCGCCGCCGAGGCTCTGGTCGGCCAGCAGGTTCGGCACCCAGGGCAGCGCGAGGTCGCCGAAGAAGCGCTGCCCGATCACGGTGTCGGTCCCGAAGAGCGCCACCCCGAAGAAGGCGTGGAACGGCATCGACGCCAGCAGCAGCGCGAGGCGGGCGACGTGCGGGAGCGGCCGCGGGGAGCGGTCCACCCCGATGATCGGCCAGAAGAACAGGTAGCCGGTGACCACGAAGTGCAGGTACATCAGCTGGTGGGCCCAGTGGTAGGGCAGCGCGGCGCCGTAGATCGGCGAGAAGTACAGCGCGTAGAACGACCCGACGAACAGGACGAGCGCGACGACGGGGTGGGTCAGCACCCGCGACACCGGCGAGGCGAGCAGCGAGAGCAGCCACTCGCGGGGCCCGTCGAGCGCCGGGCTTCCGTCGTCGCCGGCCCGCGACGGCGGGAGCGCGCGCAGCGCGAGCGTCACCGGCCCCCCGAGCACCAGCAGGATCGGCACGAGCATCGAGAGCACCATGTGGGTGCCCATGTGCACGCTGAACATCGCCATCGCGTACTCGCCGAACCCGCTCGTCGTGGTCCACACGACCAGCGCGCAACCGGCGAGCCAGGCGACGGTCCGGCCGACCGGCCAGGCGTCCCCGCGGCGGCGCAGGCGCAGCACGCCCGCGACGTAGGCGCCGGCGAGCACCAGCGCGGTGAGGTCGGCCAGCACGTTGACCCGGCCGGGGCCGAGCAGCCCGAGGACGTCGGGCGGACCGGGCAGGTCGAAGCCGATGATCGTCTCCTGGGCGGAGGTCGTGCGCAGCAGCCCCGGCGGGAACCCGCCGGCCGCCAGCCCGGCCGCGACCGCCGCGAGGCCCAGCGCCGTCACGGTCCACCCGGCCGGCAGGCGCGGGGCGACCAGCGGTGCCGCGGCCAGCACGACCAGGACGAGCGTGGCGGCGGCGATCCCGCCGTAGAGCGTGGCCCAGCCCGTGCGAACCAGGTAGACGTCGACGACGAGGAGGCCGGCGACCGCGACCGGCGCGGCCACGAGCGCGACCCATCGGGCCCGCCGGGCGACGACCTCGCCGTGGGGCCGGCGCCGGGCACGGTGGCGGGCCAGGGCGACCGTCGTCCCGAACCAGACGGCGAGCGCGACCGCGGCGATCACCGCGGCGTCCGTGGCGATGTCGTGGTCGGCGCCGACGCTCGCGACGTGTCCGGTCGCGACCGGGGCGACGACGGCGAGCAGGGCGGGGACGAGCGCGCCGACCGCGGTCCGCCAGGAGAACGTCACCCGGCACATCACGGCCGTGACGGCGGCGGCCACGGCCGCCACCAGGAACCCGGCGGGCTCCTCGAGGGCACCGACCGAGGCGAGGAAGGCCGACGGGTCGGACAGGACCCGGGCGTCGCCGCCGGTCCCGACGATCACCGTGAGCGGCACCACGACCGATGCCGCCAGCGCCCAGAGCGCGGCCGCCGTCCCGGCCCGCCGGACGGTGACGTACCCGTCGGCGGACAGGGCGCGCGCGTCGGTCCGCGAGGGGAGCACGACGACCGCCGCGACGAGGCTCCCGACGGTCAGCCCCGCCGCGAGCAGCACGATCGCCCGGACCAGCGGCAGCGCGACGCGCAGCGCCTCCGAGGGGGTGCTGACGCCGAGGGCGCGGTAGGGCAGGTCGCCCCAGGCCCCGACGGTGAGCACGACGGCGAGGACGGCGAGCGCCGTCGCGACCAGACCGACGCCGACGGCGAGGACGGGGCGGGTGCGTGCCGGCTCGGTCGACGGTGTCCGCTCGGCGGGGGGTGCGGTGGTGCTCACGCGACGTCCCTGCGCGGCGGCCGCGCCCGAGCGACCGGCCCGAGGTCGTCGCGGGACGCGAGCGGGGTCCGCGCCGAGTCGGGTCCGGCGTCCTCACCGAGCCGTGGGCCGGCAACGGCGCGCGGAGCCGGCCCGGGGCCGCGTCGCGGGGCACTGCGCGCGACGGCGAGCGAGAGCACGAACCCGACCAGCAGCACCGCGTGCGTCGCGACCCGGTCCGGCTCCACCCGGCCGGCCGCGAGGTCGAGGCCGCTCAGCACGGCGAGCACGACGATGAAGACGCCGAGCACGGGCAGCAGCCCCGCGAGGTGCCGCGTCCACCACGCGCCCGCGACGAACGCCGTCCCGAGGGCGAGGTTCCAGGCCGCCGTCTCGTGCCCCATGTGCGCCATGTCGGCGCCGCCGAGCATGGCCGACCCGTCGCCGTGGCCGACGAGCCCGACGAGCGCCGCGATGCCGACGACGATCTGCACGACCCCGACCACCGCGAGCGCCACCCGCGCGCCCACCCGCCGTCGGGACCCCCGCGGCGCGGACGGCAGGACCCGCGCGACGAGGTCGGGGCCGGCCTCGGCGGGCGCGGTGCGCGTGAGGCGGGTGACGACGGCGGCCTGCTCGCGCCAGGCCGTGCACGCCGGGCAGGTCCGCAGGTGCGCGCGGACGGCGGGACGCCGCGCCGGGTCGCCCTCGCCGTCGAGCTCGGCGGAGAGCTCCTCACGGCAGGCGGCGCAGTCGCTCGGTCCCATGCCGGGCAGGTCGTCCTCGACGGTCTGCGGGTTCCCGACGGGCCGGGGAAGTCCCCGGATCCGGTCACGGCTCACGGACCGCCGCCTCCCCGGCCGTCGTCGTGGAACCGAGGCCCTCGACGAGGTCCGCGCGGGCCCGGGCGACGCGGGACCGGATGGTGCCGATCGGGCACCCGACGACCTGCGCCGCCTCGGCGTACCCGAGGCCGAGCAGCTGGGTGAGCACGAACGCCTCGCGGCGGTCCGTGGGCAGGGCGTCCACGGCGAGGCGCAGCGCGATCCCCTCCGCGACGTCGCCGGGCCGGGCGGCCCCGAGCGGTTCGTCGGCGTCGTCGAGGAGGGCGGGCGCGACGGGGCGGCGGGCCCGGCGTCGCAGGTGGTCGGCGGCGACGTGGCGGGCGATCGCGAGCAGCCACGTGCGCGCCGGCGACTCGGCCCGGTACCGGCGCAGCGAGCCGAACGCCCGCTCGTAGGTCTCCTGGGCCAGGTCGGCGGCGGCCCCGCGGTCGGCGAGGTGCGCCAGCAGCCGCCACACCTGCTGCTGGGTGAGCTCCACGAACCGCGCCGCGGCCGCCCGGTCACCGTCGCGCGCGGCCAGCGCCGCGTCGGTGATGACGGCGTCGTCCATCGCCTGCCCGCTCCTCCGCGTTCGTCCCGTCGCACCACGACGGACTGTCGTAGACAGTCTCCCCGCCGAGGCCCGGTGGCGGGGACACCGGGCCGGTGGGGTTCCTCTCGCCCGGAGAACATGAGAGAAAGGGGGGAACGCCTCAGCTCGTGCCGGTTCGTGGGCGCGCCCTCCTACGGTCGTCGCCAGGCCCGCGCTCCCCCACGCTCCAGGAGGCCTGACCCATGGTCGACGGCTGGTTCGGCATGACGGTGGCCACCGTCTTCGTCCTCACGACGGCGTTGTGCGCCGTCTCCCTCGCCACGCACCGCCCCCGCCACGCGCCCCGCATCGCGGCGGCGGAGGCCAACCACGTCGTGATGGGCGTGGCGATGGCGCTGATGGCCACGCCGGCGACGGCGATGCTGGTCCCCCCGACGGTGGGTGCGGTGGTCTTCGGCCTCGCGGCCGCGGGCTGGCTCGTGGCACTCGCGGTGGCCCGTCGGCGCGGCGAGTCGCTCGGGTCGGCCATCGGCGTCGACCGCTGCACCGCGCACCCCACGCACCTGTTCCTCATCGACGCGGCGATGCTCGTGATGTACCTGGCGATGGCCCCGGCCGAGGCGGCGACACCGGCGACGTCGGAGATGGCCGGGATGCCGGGGATGCCGGGGATGGACATGTCGGCTCCCGGCCACGCGGCGCACGGCGCGCCGCCGGTCTGGCTGCTCGTCGTCGCGGCGATGCTCGCGCTCTACCTGGCCGCCCACGCGGTGGCGACCGTGGTCGTCGTGACGTGCCGTGCCCGCCGGGCGTCCGCACCCGATCCGGCCGCACCCCCTGTCGGCGTACTCGGAGCGTCTGTCGGGACCTCGGAGACCTCCGGAGGTGGGGTGGCGGTCGCCGCACCGGCCGCACCGCGGGCGGTGTCGGTGCTCGCGCACGGGCCGGTCCAGCTCATCGGTCAGGCGGGGATGAGCCTCGCGATGGCCGTCATGTTGTGCCTCCTGTAGGTGCGCTGCGCGCCTGGGCGCACCAATCCGCCCTCTGGCACCCAATAGTGCTCACCGGGCCGTAGGCCACCAGCCTTGTCGGGGTGGCGGGCGGTCGCGGGCCCGCAACCGGGCGAGGACACCGCGGGCCACCTCCGCGCGGTCGAGCGCGGAGCGCACCTCTCGTCCCTGGGTCCGCGGGGCCGAGTGGACCTCCACGGCTGCGGTCGCAGCCCTCGCGGTCCACTCGGCGGCACCGCGCCCATGCACCGACTCCGAGTGGACCGTCACGGCTGCCCGGACAGCCCTCACGGTCCACTCGACAAGATCCAACCGCGAACCCACGCCCGACGAGTCGGAAGGCCACCTCCGCGCTGCACCGAACGGCGCAACGGAGCACGCTCGTGATCATGTCGACACCACGACGGGCCCTCGGCGGGATCGTCGTCGCCCTGGCGGCCGTGCTGGCGGGGTGCTCGACGACCCGACCGCCACCAGCGCGATCCCGCCGCCCGCGCCCCCGATCGCCTCCTCGATGCCGGCGCCCGCCCCGACATCCACCCCGAGGCCGCCGCCGACAAGGACAGGTGCCTGCTCGCCGACCTGCGGCCCGTCGTCGGGCGGACCACCGGCGAGGCCGGGCAGCGGCACACCACGGTGGTCTGGATCCGCTCGAGACGCCGGTGACGATCGCCGGGGTGCCGCTGGTGGTCGTGCACCTGGAGAGCACGGCGCCCGACGCCGACGTGTGCGTCACCCTCGTCGACGTCGAGCCCGACGGGTTCGCGGTGCCGGTGGCGGAAGGGGCGGTCCGCACCCGGTACCGCTCGGCGGCACCGCCGACTGGCTCGTCCCGGGGGAGCCGACGGAGGTGACGGTGCCGCTGCACGACACCGCGCACACGTTCCGCGCCGGGCACCGGCTGCGGGTGCAGATCGCCGGGGCGAGCTGGCCGCGGCGCAGCCGCAACCTGCACACCACGACGGTCCCTGAGCTCGGCACGCTCGCCGAGGCGGTCGTCGCCCGGCACACCGTGCACCACGACGCGGCCCGCTCCTCGCGCCTCGAGGTGGGTGCCTGCGGCTCGTGAGCAGTCATCGGCCCTATGACACGGAATCAAGGGAAGCACGCCGATAGGGCTCGCGAGCCCGCCGGGCACCGACCACGAACCACTCCACGACCAGCAGGTTGACCACCCAGCTCGACCACACCGACGCACCGGCCGCGGCGGTGATCGTCGCCGGGTCGTCGAGCGAGTGGCCGAGCGCGGCGAACAGGGCGAGGTAGACGACGAGCCAGACGCGGTTGGCGACGATCGAGAAGGTCAGCGCGACGCTGCGGAGCATCCACGCCCGGTGGTCGGCGTAGCGGCGTTGCCGGGCCGCGCGCCAGCCGGCGATCGCGGTCGCGAGCCAGAGCACCGCGAGCGTCGTGTTGCCGACCGCCGAGACCGGCCCGGTGGTGCTCACCGGGGCGACCCCGAGGACGACGATCCCGCCGGGCAGCACCCCGCCGCACAGGTAGACCCGCCCCGACCAGCGGTGCACCGCGCGATGACGGCGCCGCAGCCACGGCCAGAGCTGCAGGCACGCCGTCAGCAGGGCGACCGAGCCGAACATGATGTGGGCCCAGAGCAGCGGGTAGTGCAGCGCGTAGTCGGGACGCGGCACGATCCGCGACCGGGCCGGGTCGAGCGACAGGTAGGGCGGGAGCTCGACGGCGAGGAACCCGATGGTCACGACGGCGAGGGCCACGAGTCCGATCCCGGCGCGCCGGGACCGACGACGGCGGGTGGGCGTGGGAGGCGAGGCGGGCGGGGGCACGGTCTCGGTCATGTGCGTAAGCCTTACGCATGACGCGTAATGCTGTCTACACACCAAGCGTGCGACGATGCCCGGGTGACCACCGACGTCGTCCCGGGCGAGAGCGACCCGCTCTGGGCGCCCGCCCCGCCGACGCGCCGGGAACGCCGGCCGCTGAGCCGCGACGCGATCGTCGCGGCGGCGGTGGCCCTCGCCGACGCCGAGGGGATCGAGGCGGTGTCGATGCCCCGCCTCGCGCGCACCGTCGGCGCCGCGCCGATGTCGCTCTACCGCCACGTCCCGCACAAGGAGGCGCTGCTCGCGCTCATGGTCGACGCCGCCGTCGGCCCCCCGCCCGACCTCGCCGCGGCGTCGGCGGCCGAGGGCATGGCGCGCTGGGCCCGGGCGAACCGTGCCGTCTTCGCGGCGCACCCGTGGACATTGTCGCTGGTCACGGGCCCGGTGCGGATGGGTCCGTCGGAGTGCGCGTGGGCCGAGGCGTTCCTGGCGCTGCTCGACGACGCGGTGGGCGTCCGGGCCCGGGAGGCGATGGGGCTGCTGAACGTCGTCAACGCCTACGTGCGCGGTGCCTCGGCCCCGGTCGGCGACCGCGCCCCGACCGCCGCGGCGGTCCGGGCTTCCGGACGGGCCGGGGAGCTGCCGCACCTGCTCGACCTGCTCCCACCCGACGAGCGGTCACGGGCGGGCGGCGCGTCGGACGACGGGCTGTTCGAGGTCGGCCTCGCCGCGGTGGTCGACGGCTGCGTCCGCGCACTCGGCCGTACCGATGCCGCCTCGGTGTTGGACCGTTCGGGAGAACCGCGCGGGTAACTCTCACACTCCGTATTGATGGCGGTCGATGCCAACAACGGTGCGTGCTGGGGTTAGTGTCGCCGCGTCGTGGGGTCGGAGCCGCTGACGGCGCCGTCGGGGCCCTCGTCGTGAACCTCGTCCTTCCTGGTGGAGCTGCGGATCCACCGGAGGGGCGTTCGCCACGGACCCGTTCGGAGAACCCATGCGCCCCCGGCTCGGATCGCTTCGACCGAATTGCTCCATCAGGACGACAGCGTTGGCGGCATCGGCCCTGGCGGTTGCTCTGGGTGTCGGAGCATGTGGCTCCGCCGCCCCACCGCCTCCACAGACGGTGCGCGTGGAACGGACCTCGGTCAGCACCGGTGTGGACTCGACCGGCTCGGTCTCCTCCCTGGGCTCGACCAACCTCGGCTTTCCCACGGGCGGGCAGCTGACCTCGGTGAAGGTGAAGGTCGGCGACCTGGTGAAGGCCGGCCAGGTGCTCGCCTCGATCGACGACTTCGCGGCCCGCCGCCAGCTCCGGCAGGCACGGGCCCAGCTCGCCGGCCAGCAGGCGCAGCTCGCCAAGGTCGAGGACGGGACGTCGGTCGAGGGCGCCCAGAACTCGGTGAACGCGGCCGCCTCGATCGTCTCGGCGACCAAGCGCCAGGTCGACGCGACGCTGGCCGCCGACGACGCCGCGGTGGCCGCCGCGCAGAACGGGCCTGCGGGCGGTGCGGCGGGCAGCGTGATGGGTGCAGCCTCGGGAGCGATGGGGGGCGGCTCGACGGCCGGTGGGGTGACCGGCTCGATCACGGGCGCCATGAGCGGCGCGATGGCGGGTGCGGCGGGCGCCTCGTCGGGGCAGTCGGTCGCCCAGGCCCAGGCGAAGCGGCAGGCCGACGCCGCGGCCGGCGACGTCCAGATCGCGAACGCCCGCCAGGGACAGGTCACGGCGCAGAACGGCCTGGACTCCGCCAGCGCGAACCGGCCGAACGACCTCGCGGCGGCCCGGGCGGCGGTCGACGGGGCGCGCGCCCAGGTCGACGTCGCGCAGCAGAACCTCACGAACACCACGCTGCGCGCCCCCTCGGACGGCACGATCACCGCCCTCAACGGCGGGGTCGGCGAGTTCGTCGCGCCCAGCGGCTCCACCACGCCGTTCGCGCCCGGCACCGACGCCGCGATCCCGGGAGCCGCGCAGGGCGCGGGCGGCGCGGCGGCGGCCGCCGCGGGCGGGGCGTCGCCGTCGCGTCCGGGCGGCACGCAGTTCCTGGTGCTGCAGAACCTGGCGCAGTTCGCCGTCGTCGTGCCGTTCCAGGAGGTCGACGCGGCGAAGATCACGCCGCAGCAGCGGGTCGCGGTCTCCCTGGACGCGATCCCCGACGGGACGTTCGCCGGGACGGTGCTCTCGGTGGCGCCGTCGGCGACCGCGCTCTCCGGCAGCATCGAGTACTACGTGACGGTCGCGCTGCCCACCGATCCCCGGGTGCACGACGGGCAGACCGCCCGCGCCACGGTGATCACCGCCGACTCCGGGCCGAAGATCAGCGTCCCGAACAAGGCGCTGCACCGGCAGGGGAGCACCACCACGGTCACCGTCGTCACCCCCGACGGACGGCAGGTCCCCACCCCCGTGACCACCGGGCTCGCCGGGCCCGACCGCACCGAGATCACCAGCGGGCTCGCCGAGGGCCAGCAGGTCGTGCTCGGGGGGACCTCGTGACGAGTGCGGGAGACGGAGCGCAGCGGAGCTCGACCCTCGAGGCCGCGGGAGACGAAGCGCAGCGGAGCTCGACCCTCGAGGCCGCGGGAGACGGAGCGCAGCGGAGCTCGACCCTCGAGGCCGCGGGAGACGGAGCGCAGCGGAGCTCGACCCTCGAGGCCGCGGGAGACGGAGCG
>JAICLN010000295.1 GCA_025925615.1 Actinomycetospora sp.
CTGGAGCTGGTCTCGCACTCGATGGCGCGCGAGGCCGAACTGCTGGGGCGGCTGCACGCGGTGTGGGCCCCGACCGCGAAGTTCGCGGTGCCCACGAGCGACAACTGACGCCTCAGCCCTCCGGGCGCCCGAGGTCGTCGACACCGAGCGCGATCGCGCACAGCAGGTAGGCCAGCACCGCCCCGACGCCGGCACCGAGCACCATCCAGAACGAGCCGATCTCGGCGGGCACCGTCGCGAGCGTCGCCGGGATCGGCGGGCCGGGTGTGCCGCTCGAGCTGGCCTCGGCGCGGTCGAGGAGGACGCCGACCGGGTTGCGGTCGGTGAGCGGGCCCGCAAGCCAGGTCCCCACCCGGGCGGCCAGCCAGGCACCCGCCGTCGACGCGACCGCGATCCCGAACAGCATCACCGGCCCGCGTCGGTCCCTCACGCGCCAGGCCAGTGCCCCGACGACGACGCCGAATGCGCAGGCGAGCAGGAAGAAGACCGCGGTCGCGTCGAAGACGTGGTCGGACTCGGCGGCCAGTCCGGCACTCGCCCCGGTCGCCGTCGTCACCGTCTTCTGTCCCGGAGCGACGAGCGCCCACAGCACCCCGAGCAGCAGGCCGCCGACGAGCACGGCGAGGACGGTCCGCAGGACCGGTCGCACGTCGCCGAAGAGCTCGCCGCGGGTCAGCAGACCGACGGGCGTCTCGGCGAGGAACTCGTCGGCGGGGAACTGTTCGGCGTTCACGGTCACCGCTCTGCTGCCCTCGCCGCTGATGCTCTCGCCGCTGTCGCCGCCCTCGCCGCCGCTGTCGTCCTCACCGCTGGCCCCGGCTCGCGCTCGTGGTCTCGCCGTGGCGGCTGCAGCGCGCGGTCCAGCCCATGGGGTCGACCTGGACGACCATCCGCCGCCCGCACTCCGGGCAGTGGCGCGGCGGGTCGACCAGCGCGAGGCGGGCGCGGCAGCGCTCGTGCTCAGCGCTCGATCCGGCGAGGTCCGCCCCGGTCGTCTCGCCCCCGCACCAGGAGCAGAAGGTCGCCACCGTCTCCGTCACAGGCTCGGTCGTCACAGGGTGTCGTTGAGGGCCTTGATCGGCATCTTGAGGGTCTCGAGCATCTCGAGGTCCTGCTCGGCCGGGCGCCCGAGGTTGGTCAGGTAGTTCCCGACGATGATCGCGTTGACCCCGCCGAGCATCCCCTGCTCCGCGCCGAGGTCCCCGAGGGTCAGCTCCCGGCCCCCGGCGAACCGCAGCACGGTCTTCGGCATCGCCAACCGGAACGCCGCGATCGTCATCAGCGCGTCCGGGCCCTGCGGCACGTCCAGGTGCGCGAACGGCGTGCCCGGGTTCGGGATCAGGAAGTTCATCGGGACCTCGTCGGGCTCGAGCTCGGCGAGCTGCACCGCGAACTCGGCGCGCTGCTCGAGGGTCTCCCCCATCCCGACGATGCCGCCGCAGCAGACCTCCATGCCCGCCGCGCGGATCATCTGCAGGGTCTCCCAGCGCTCCTCCCAGGTGTGGGTCGTGACGACCTCCGGGAAGTGGCTGCGCGCGGTCTCCAGGTTGTGGTTGTAGCGGTGGACGCCCATCGCGGCGAGCTCGTCGACCTGGGCCTGGGTCAGCATCCCCAGCGAGCAGGCGACGTTGATGTCGACCTCGGCGCGGATGGCCGCGACCCCGGCCCGAATCTGCTCCATGAGCTTCTCGTCCGGCCCGCGCACCGCGGCGACGATGCAGAACTCGGTCGCCCCGGTCTTCGCGGTCTGCTTGGCGGCCTCGACGAGGCGGTCCTTGTCCAGCCACGCCGCGCGCACCGGGGAGTCGAACAGTCCCGACTGCGAGCAGAAGTGACAGTCCTCCGGGCAGCCGCCCGTCTTGAGGCTGACGATGCCCTCGACCTCGACGTCCGGCCCGCACCAGCGCATCCGCACCTCGTGCGCCAGCGCCAGCGCCTCGGTCAACCGCTCGCCGGGCAGCTGCAGCACCTCGAGGACCTGCGCCTCGGTCAGCCCCTCACCGCGCTCCAGGACCTGCTCACGGGCGACGGCGAGGATGTCGCCGCTCGTGCCGCCGGTCTCGCGGGCGGTCTCGGTGCTCGCCGTCACGCGTCGCTCCTCATCGTCGGGGATGTCGGGCCGTCGGCATGTCGCGCCGTCGGCCCGGAGTGTCGACCGGCCGGAGTCTGCCCCACCGTCCACGATCACGGGAGGGGCGGGACCCACTGCCCGCCCAGGACGGGATGCAGGCCACACCGGGCGGCGTCGGCGAAGCGTTCCGGGTCGGCCTCACCGAGCCCGGTCGGCAGGACGCCGAGCAGCGGCGCTCCGGTGACGACCGGGAGATCGGCGAGGTTGGTCTGCTCGGCGAGGTCGGGCACGTCGGGGTAGGCGCCGACGACGGTGCCGACACAGGTGAGGCCGCGGCGTTCGAGGGCCTCGGCGGTGAGGGCGGCGGTGTTGAGCACGCCGAGGCCGGCCGAGGCGACGACGAGCACCGGAGCGTCCAGAGCGTCGGCGACCTCGGCCAGGGTCTCGCCGTCGTCGTTGAGCCGGACGAGCAGGCCGCCGGCACCCTCGATCAACAGGAGGTCGGCGCCGGTGTGCTCGATCTCGGCGGTGGCATCGGCGACGTCCCGGGTGCGGAGCGGTGGGAGCCCGCTGCGGCGTGCGGCCGTGGCCGGGGCGAGCGGCTCGGGGTAGCGGGCGAGCTCGCGGGTGAGGACGCGCTCCCCCACGAGCCGGGTGACGTCCGCGAGATCGCCGGGCGCCCCGGGCTCGATCCCGGTCTGGGCCGGCTTGAGGACGACGACCCGGTCCCCGGCGGTCGCGGCGAGCGTGGCCACGGCCGCCGTCACCACCGTCTTCCCGACCCCGGTCCCGGTCCCGGTGATGATCAATGTGCGCACGGCGGGCGAGCCTAGTCGCGACGGGAGTCGGGGCCGTGGTCAGAAGTCGGGGTCGTGGTCGTAGCGGCTGGGTGGGGTTCCTCGGTGTCGGTGGGCGCGGCGGGTGAGGTGTTCGGCGGTGGCGCGGGCCTCCGTGGTGATGCGGCCGTCGCGGGTGCGGTTGGGCGCCCAGTCCGGGCGTGGCGTGGTCGGTGGACCGGGGGCCGGAGTGATGGCTTGTCCGGGGGTGAGGGGTGCGGGTCGGGGGTGCACGACGCGGCTCTCGACGTGGTGACGGGTGCCGGTCGGGTCGGTGATCACGAAGAACCCGGGGATGGGTTGCTCGTAGCTCCAGCCGCCTTCGTGTTTGGCGCGGTGGTCGTGGCGGCACAGGGGCTCGAGGTCGCCGGCTTCGGTGACGCCGCCTCGGATCCAGTCGATGGTGTGGTCGAGGTCGCAGGCCTCGGCCGGGCGGGAGCAGCCCAGGCCGATGCAGGTCTGGTCGCGGGCGACGACCCAGCCGGCGAGGCGGGCTCCGGGGAAGCGGCGATGCCGGTCGCGGGTGGTGGTGGCCGGGTGATCGTCGGGATCGGCGGTCTCGGAGGCGATCAGTGCATCGCGGGCGCGGCGCAGCCAGGTGGAGGTGGCCTCGTCGAGCACCACGTTCCTGGCCCGGGCGAGCTCGGTTGACTCGATCTCGTCGCCGTCCTCGGCCTTGGCCTCGGTGGTGAGGGCGTGGATCAGGGCCGCCGGGGCCGTGAGGCGGACGGTCTGTCGGCGGTGGCGGGGGTCGCGGTCGGCGCCGGGTGGGGCGCGCAGGGTGAGCAGGTGGGCGAGGTGGCCGTGATCGTCGTGGACGAGGACCTGCCAGGTCGCTGCGCCGTGTGCGTAGGCGGTGTTGCGGGCGGTGCCGCCGGGGATGGGTCCGGTGCCGGGTAGCCGCCCGGGGACGTCGTCGAGCCCGAGCAGCGTCGAGAGTTGCAGACACACCGCGGTGCCCGGCGCGAACACCACCGAGTGCTGCGGGCCGGACGAGGAAGCGCTGGTGAGCGACGGGTCGTTCTCGGTGGCTGCGTCGGAGGCGTCGGAGGCGGTGGGTCCGCGGTCGGGTCGGCCGACGTTCCGTGGATCGGCGCCGTGCTCGGGCTCGGGCTCGGGCTCGTCCGAGTCGTGGTCGAGATCGACCGGCGGGCTGTCGTCGGGGTCGACGTCGTCCGGACCGCCATCATCAGCTCCCGAGCCGGCAGGGCCGCCGTCATCGGGATCCGCGTCAGCGGGGTCGGCATCATCAGGGCCGCCGTCGTCAGGGCCCGAGTCGTCAGGGCCCGAGTCGTCAGGGCCCGAGTCGTCAGGGCCCGAGTCGTCTGGGCTGCCGTCGTTGGGGTCGGGGCTGTCGTCGTTGGGGTCGGGGCTGTCGTCGGGGCCGCCGTCGTCCGGCCCGCTGGGAGGGCCGTCGTTGGGGTCGGGGCCGTCGTCGGGGTCGTCGTCGGGGTCGTCGTCGGGGCTGGTGTGCGGTCCGTCGGCGTGCGCGAGTTCGGTGGTGACGGCGGTGATGATCCCGGTGTCGGGGGCGCCGGCGTGGGTGCCGTCCAGGAGTCGGATGAACACCCGGGCCTCGATGTAGCCGAGCGGGAGCTTGCGGCCGAGCGCGCGGAGGTGGCGTCGGACGGCGAGGGCGAGGGCGCGTAGGCGGTGGGCGGCGTCCTGGGCGAGGTCGGGGTCGAGGTCGCGTCCGCACAGGTTGACCGCGCCGGAGGGGGCGCTCTCGCGGGTCACCCTCGCCCGGGCGGTGGCCGCGGCGAGCCGGTTGGCGGCCCAGACCCGGTCGATGGCGTAGCCG
This sequence comes from Actinomycetospora sp., assembly GCA_025925615.1. Taxonomy (GTDB): domain Bacteria; phylum Actinomycetota; class Actinomycetes; order Mycobacteriales; family Pseudonocardiaceae; genus Actinomycetospora. The sequence goes on from JAICLN010000295.1 coordinate 4,709, forward strand.
GCGTCGAGGATCCGGTCGCGGAGTTGACCGAGCGGGAGGTCGGGGGCCTCGTCGAGCAGCCCGGCGACCACCGCGGCGCACTGGGTGTCGGTGAGGCCGTCGAGGCCGGTGACGAACGCGGTGGCCTTGGCCAGTTCGAGCGCGCCGGTGCGCATGCGTTCGCCGAGGGCGGGGATGCGTTCGAGGATGCCGACGGCGATCTCGAGGCGGGTGGCGGCGGTGGTGGCCGACCAGCCGAGGTTGGCGGCGGCGATCTTGGGGGCGAACTCGTCGTCGTGGCGCACGGTGGTGTCGGCGCGGGAGCGGCAGGCCTCGCGCAGGGCGCGCAGCAGCAGCCAGTCGGCGTGGTTGCGGACCCGGAACCCGGCGCGCATCCAGGCGGCGGTGTCCTGGCCGATCATGGTGGTGGGGTCGGCCCATTCGATGCCGGCGGCGAGGGCGGGGCCGCCGGGCAGGGTGTCGAACCCCTCGAGTGCTGCTTCGTCCACCACCACCGTCATGACTCGAACACTAGTTCGA
>JAICLN010000382.1 GCA_025925615.1 Actinomycetospora sp.
GGGAGCTCCTGCGGTCCGTGAGATCGAGTTCGTCCTCACCGAGGAGCGGGCTGCGGACGTCCGTGACGCCGCCGCCGACTTCACCGCCTTCGCGGACTCGGTGGCGACCCAGCTCGTCGTCTTCGACGAGCACGGCAGCGACCGCGCGAAGCAGCTCGGCGTGTCCCCGGACGCCTTCGCGCAGCTGGCCTACCAGCTCGCGCACCGGCGGGCCAAGGGCTTCACGGGCGCCACCTACGAGTCGATCGCGACCCTGCAGTTCCACCACGGGCGCACCGAGGCGATGCGCGTCGTGACACCCGAGATCGTCGGGTTCGTCGCGGCGATGGACGACCCGGACGCCTCCGGCGAGGCCCGGCGGGCCGCGTTCCACGCCGCGGCGCAGGCGCACGGCGACCGCGCCCGGGCCTGCCAGGCGGGGGAGGCCCCCGAGCAGCACCTGTGGGAGCTCTCGCTCGTCCAGCACCGCCGGGGTGCCGAGCTCGGCGCGACGGAACCGCTCGCCGTCGTCGACTCCCCGGGCTGGCGGATCATGCGCGACGACTACCTGTCGACCAGCTCGGCCCCCTCGGTCAACGTGCGGGTCTTCGGGTTCGGCTCGACGAGCACCCACTGCATCGGGGTCGCGTACGTGCTGCTGCCCGACCGCTGGATCGTGCACCTGTCGACGCCGACCGAGGTGGGCGAGGAGATGGAGCGCTTCGCCGCCGAGCTCCGCACGGCCGTGGACGAGCTGACGGCACTCCTCGCCGAGCGGTGACCACGGGGGCCGCGGGGCCCGGCCGGCTCCGGGTGCACCGCCGACGATGACGTCGCCCGGGCGACGGTGATGCCCCGCGAGGGTGCGGTCACGCCGTGGGGCACCGCCGCCCAACGCGCACGCCGGACAGCCCACCGCCGCGACGGGGACCGGCGCGGACCGGGCCGAACGGGCTTGCCATCCTTCTCCGCATGCGGGACCTGCTCTGGTCGACCTTCCTGCCCTGGGTGCGCGTGCCCGGCACGCGGACCTACCGTCGCCTGGCCGCCGAGGCGGTCCCGACGGACCTGCCCGGGTACCGGCCCTACGACGCGGGCCACGAGCCGCCGGGGGCGACCGTCGACGAGACCCGGGCGCGCTCGGTCTCGAGGCGCATCCTGGCCGCGGAGGAGGCGCGGGTCGGCGAGATCACCGCGCTGCTGGACCGGCTCGGCCTCGGGCACGGTCCCGACGTCGAGGCCTGGGACACGATCGGGGCCTGGCTCGCCGCCCGCCCGGAGGACCACGCCACGCCGTCCCTGGTGCTCGACCTCGGGCTGCTGCTCGGCCGCCGCATCCAGGACGCCCGGGCCGGCGCGCAGTGGGAGGCCGACGACCTCGGCGTGCACGCCTACCCGTGGGTGGTGCTCGGCGCCTCGGTGATCGCCGTGCCGCTGCAGGCCGTGGAGCGCAACGGCCCCGAGCTGGGCGCGGTGCTCCGGCACGCGCTCGACGCCGAGGAGGTCGACCCCGAGGCGGAGTTCGTCGCCTACCTGCGGGAGGTCCTGGCCGATGGCGGCGAGATCAACGCCGAGGACCTGGAGTGGATGCTCGCCGAGAGCGGCCTCGCCTCGCTCCCGGAGCTCCCCGACGACGTCCGTGACCGGCTCCCGGTGGCCGTCGACCCGCCGTCGTGACCCGCCGTCGTGACCCCGCCCTGAACGGACGAACGGCCCGTTGGTCACCGAAGAAGGTGACCAACGGGCCGTTCGTCCAGCGGGGGGCCGGGCGGGTCAGCCCAGAACCGATCAGCCCAGAACCGATCAGCCGAGCATCTTGCGCA
>JAICLN010000360.1 GCA_025925615.1 Actinomycetospora sp.
CCCTCGGCAACCGCTGGCTGGAGATCCTCTGGCACTGCCTGACCAACGGCACGCTCTACGACGAAGCCACCCACGTCGCCAACCGCAACCGCGCTCTTGGACGGGCCGCCTAAGGACGTGGTTGACAGAGGGTGTCTCACGGCTCCCGCTCCTCGCCGCAGCGCGGACAGGTCGTCGAGCCTGCCTCCTCCGGATCCGGCATGGCCCCGCACGCCGGGCAGAGCAGGTGCATCCAGCACACGGGATCACCGCCCTCGGGCTCGTACTCGCTGCGGTCCACGGTCACGACGTCGATCCTGCGCGCCCGGGCGGTCGACTGCCAGACTCGCCCCCGCCGGACCCCAGCGGTGTCGGACACGGCGGGGCTCCGCTGGACGAGGAGGTCGGTCGCACGATGCGTCTCGAGACCCTGTTGCCGCTGGGGAAGGTCGACCCGGGTCTGCGGGCCCCGGACAAGCCCCTGGACCTCGGGAGCGTCGCCGCGAACGCCGCGTTCCTCGAGGGGATCGGGTACGGCGGGCTCGCGGTCGAGGAGACCAAGGACGACCCGTTCGTCGTCCTCGCCCTCGCCGCCGCCGCGACGCAGCGCCTCCGCCTCACGACCGCGGTGGCCATCGCCTTCCCGCGCAGCCCAACGACCATGGCGCTCCACGCCTGGACCCAGCAGAAGCTCTCCGGCGGGCGGTTCATCCTCGGGCTCGGCACCCAGGTCCGCGGCCACATCCGGCGGCGCTACGGGCTGGAGTGGCACCCACCGGCCCCGTGGATGCGCGACTACGTCCGGGCGGTGCGCGCCGTCTGGCACACCTGGCAGACCGGGGAGCGGCTCGACCACCACGGCGAGCACTACGACCTCGACCTCATGGTGCCGTTGTTCGACGCCGGACCGATCGAGCACCCGGACGTCCCGGTGCACCTCGCGGCGGTGAACCCTCACCTGTCCGCCGTCGCCGGCGAGGTCGCCGACGGCGTGCGCCCCCACCCGGTGTGCACCCCGAGCTACATCGCCGAGGTCATGCTCCCGGCGGTGCGTCGCGGCGCCGCCCGCTCCGGGCGCTCGCTCGACGGGTTCCGCGTCGCGATGAAGCCCCTGGTTGCGTCGGCGCGCACCGAGGAGGAGCTCCAGGTGAAGATCCGTGACGCGCGCGCCCGGATCGCCTTCTACGCCTCCACCCCCGGCTACCGCGCCGCGTTCGACCACCTCGGCCTGGACGACCTCGCCTCCGAGGCCAAGGAGCTCTCCAAGGCCCAGCGCTGGGAGGAGCTGCCGCGGATGATCGACGACGAGACGCTGGACCGGTTCGCCGTGATCGGGACGTACGACGAGATCGGCGAGCGGCTGTTGGAGCGGTTCTCCGGGGTCGTGACCGACGTGGAGTTCTCGATCGCGGTGAGCCCCGACCCCGAGCACCACGAGGCCGACCGCGAGACGCTGCGGGAGCTCGCCGCCCTGGTGCAGGGCGCCGACGACGCGACCGCATGCGCCGAGATCTCCGGAGACTCGGCGCAGCGGAGCTCGACCATCGACCGAGGGGAGACCACCGATGTCTGACGAGGAACCGGTGCACGTCGCGACGAGCGACGGGATCACCGTCATCACCCTCGACCGCCCGAAGGCGCTCAACGCGATCAATGCGAGGAGCGCCGCAGCCCTCGGGGGCGCGCTCGACGCGGCCGACCGGGACGAGGACGTCCGCGCGATCGTCGTCACCGGCACCGGCCGGGCCTTCAGCGCGGGCGCGGACCTCAAGGCCGTCGCGCAGGGCGACACCCTCCTCGACCCCGACCACCCGGAGTGGGGCTTCGGCGGGTTCGCCCGGCACCCGATCGCGACGCCGACCATCGCGGCGGTCAACGGCCTCGCCTTCGGCGGCGGGCTCGAGCTCATGCTCTCCTGCGACCTCGCGATCGCCGACGAGGACGCCCGGCTCGGCCTGCCCGAGGTCACCCGCGGGCTGGCGGCGGGTGCCGGCGGGCTCGTGCGCCTGCCGCAGCGCATCCCGCGGGCCGTCGCCCTGGAGATCGCGATGACGGGCGCGCCGATCACCGCCGCCCGGGCCTACGAGCTGGGCCTGGTCAACCGGGTCGCGCCTGCCGGGACCGCCCTGGAGGCCGCCCGGGCGATGGCCGCGACGATCGCGGCGAACGCGCCACTGGCCGTGCGGGAGTCGCGCGGGCTCATGCTGCGCGCCGTGCACGCCGACGAGGACGGCGACGCGATCTGGGCCGACAACGGCGCGATGATGGGGCGGATCTTCTCCAGCGAGGACGCGAAGGAAGGCCCTCGGGCGTTCGCCGAGAAGCGCTCGCCCGTCTGGACCGGTCGCTGAGGCACCTACGGACCCGGCAGCTTCGTGTGGTTGCCCGAGGGCGGGTCGATGGAGCACGGCGCCACACACGTCGCCGACTGCACCTTCCTCTTCATCACCAACGAGCCCTTCGACATCCACCACCTGCACTCCACGCAGTAGGGCACTCAGGGCGCGGACCGGTCGCCACGCGGGACGACGCGGTACCCCGCGTCGGCGAGCCAGGCACGGGCGCGGCCCCGCCGGCGTTCGTCGGAGAACGCGTGCCAGCGGGTGAACTCGGCGGGCCAGCGAGCCAGGACGTCCTTGAACCGACGGAAGGCACCGCGGCCCTGGAGCGCGATCTCGAGGCGGTCTCTCCGGCCGGCGTTGGTGAACGTATCGGCGAAGATTTCCATGTCGCGGTAGCCGCTCCGTGAGCCCTCGCACCACACCGTGAGCCACCGTTCCTCGTCGTCGACGCCGTCCTCGTCCTCCTCGTCGTCGAACGCGATCCCGTCGTCGAAGGCGAACTGGGGCCAGACCTCGCCGGTACGGAGGTCGATCTTTCCCCCGCCGTACAGGGGGTCGCCCTCGAGGATGATCGAGAGCTCGTCGAGGTCGACCGGGAGAGGTTTCAACCCGTGGGGAGGACGGGTCCCGAACCAGGCCTCGAGCTGCTGGGCCAGTTCGGCGTCGCCCTCCCAGGCGCGCTCGTGCAGCGCCGCGACCCATGATCGAGCCGTCTCCACGGCACCTGGAGCGTCCTCGTCCAACGCCAGGAGCAGCCCGTCCCCGCCGAGCTGGAGGCCACCCATGACCTGGACCGCCGGCAGCTCGGCGAGGATCGCGACGAGATCACCCTGGTGGACCGCAGCCCCCAGTCGCCGCATCGGGTCTTCAGCGTCCATGGGCGGAGTCTCCCGCCGCGGCACCGATCCGGCCACGGTCGGGTCAGGCAGGTTGCCAGGGTCGGTTGTGGCGTGGTCTTCGGTGGGGGTCGATGTGGGCGGGTGGGGTGAACCAGGGCAGTCCGTCGATCATGTGGATCTGCCAGCCGCTGTGGTGGATCAGCGTGTGGTGATAGGCGCACAACAGCAGG
>JAICLN010000042.1 GCA_025925615.1 Actinomycetospora sp.
ACCGTCGAGTTCGTCACGAACGCCGACGCGAGCGAGTTCTTCTTCCTCGAGATGAACACCCGGCTGCAGGTGGAGCACCCGGTCACCGAGGAGGTCGTGCGGGTCCGTGGCCACGATGGTGTGCCGAGTCGCATCGACCTCGTGGCCGAGCAGCTGCGCGTCGCCGCCGGCGAGTCGCTGGGCTACGACCAGGACGACGTGACGCTCTCCGGCCACGCCGTCGAGGTGCGGCTCTACGCCGAGGACCCGGCCCGCGGCTTCCTGCCCACCGGTGGTCGCATCCTGGCGCTGGAGTGGCCAGGCCCCACCGACGCAGCGACGCGGAGCTCGGCCGACGGAGCGGTGCGGGTCGACGCGGGCGTCGCCGCCGGCTCCGAGGTCGGCAGCACCTACGACCCGATGCTCGCCAAGATCATCGCCTACGGGCCCGACCGCGCGAGCGCCCTCGACCGCCTCGATGCCGCCCTCGGCGCCACCACGGTGCTCGGGGTCGGCACCAACCTCGCCTGGCTGCGGGAACTGCTCGCCGACGACGACGTGCGCGCCGGGCGCCTCGACACCGGGCTCATCGGCCGGCGCCCGGTCCCCGACCAGGGCGTCCCCGCCGACGTCGTCGTCGCCGCCGCGCTCGACGGGCTGCTGCGCCTGCCCGACGGCGGCGAGGCCGGTGACCCCTTCGACCGGCTCGGCGGCTGGCGTCTCGCCGGCGACCCGGCCCCCGCGCGGTGGACGCTCGTCCCGGTCGGCGTCGAGAAGCCCGAACCGATCGACGTCGCGGTCCGCGGCCGGGCCGACGCCGCGACGGTGAGCATCGCCACCGGCGAGCAGCGGCCGGCGTCCGCGCACCGGGACGCCACCGGCCTCGTCGTCACCCTCGACGACCTCACGCGCCGCTACCGCACGGCCACCACCGACGACGGCGTCACCTGGCTCGGGCGCGACGGGGCCGCCTGGGCGCTGCGGGAGCGCGAGCGCCTAGCCGCGGCCCGCTCCGCGACCGGCGCCGGCGACGGCGCCGTCACGAGCCCGATGCCCGGCACGGTCACCGTCGTCGAGGTCGAGGCGGGCCAGCACGTCGAGGCCGGTCAGCGGCTCGTCGTCGTCGAGGCCATGAAGATGGAGCACGTGCTCACGGCCCCCGTCGCGGGCGTCGACACCGAACTGCCCGCGACGGCCGGCGCGACGGTCGCGCTCGACGCGCCGCTGGTCACCGTCTCACCCGAAGCCGAGGAATGATCATGCAGCTGTCCGAGGAGCACGAGGCCCTGCGCGCCACCGTCGAGGACTTCGCGCAGAAGGAGGTCGCGCCGGTCATCGCGGACTACTACATCCGCGAGGAGTTCCCGTACGACCTGGTCGCGACGATGGGCGAGATGGGCCTGTTCGGCCTGCCGGTGCCCGAGGAGTACGGCGGGATGGGCGGGGACTACGTCGCGCTGTGCGTCGCGCTCGAGGAGCTCGGCCGCGTCGACCAGTCCATCGCGATCACCCTCGAGGCCGGGGTGTCGCTGGGGATCATGCCGATCCAGCGGTTCGGGTCGGACGAGCAGAAGCAGCGATGGCTGCCCGACCTCGCGACCGGCACGGCCCTCGGCGGGTTCGGCCTGACCGAGGCCGGCGGCGGGTCCGACGCCGGCGCGACGAGGACCAGCGCGACGGTCGACGACGGGGACTGGGTGATCAACGGGTCCAAGGCCTTCATCACCAACTCGGGCACCCGGATCACCTCCCACGTCACGGTCACCGCGGTCACCGGCCGCACCGACGACAAGCGGGAGATCAGCGCGATCCTCGTGCCGTCCGGGACCCCGGGCTTCACGGTCGCGCCCAGCTACTCGAAGGTCGGCTGGAACGCCTCGGACACCCACGAGCTCGCGTTCGCCGACTGCCGCGTCCCCGAGGAGAACCTCGTCGGCCGGCGCGGCCGCGGCTACGCGCAGTTCCTCTCGATCCTCGACGAGGGCCGCGTCGCGATCGCGGCCCTCTCGACGGGGGCCGCGCAGGGCTGCGTCGACGAGTCGGTCCGCTACGCCCACGAGCGGAAGGCCTTCGGGGCGGCGATCGGGACCTACCAGGCGATCCAGTTCAAGATCGCCGAGATGGAGACCCGGGCCGTCACCGCCCGCCTGGCCTGGCAGCACGCGGCCGAGAAGATGGCCGCCGGGCTGTCGTTCACCAAGGAGGCCGCGATCGCCAAACTCGTCTCGTCGGGCGCGGCGATGGACAACGCCCGCGACGCCACACAGATCTTCGGCGGCTACGGCTTCATGAACGAGTACCCGGTGGCCCGCCACTATCGCGACTCGAAGATCCTCGAGATCGGCGAGGGCACCAGCGAGGTCCAGAAGATGCTCATCGCCCGGCGGCTCGGCCTCTAGCCCCTCCCCCGAACGGCACGAACGGTCCGGTGGTCACCTTCTTCGGTGACCAACGGACCGTTCGTCCGCTCCGCAGGCGCGCCGGGCCGCGCCGAGGCAGGGATCAGGCCGTCGGCACCTCCACGGGCGGCGTGTCGTCCGCGCGGGCTCCGAGGCGGGTGGCGGAGGTGCTCGCCGGGTCCAGGGTGGCCGCCCGGCCCGCCGCGAGCAGGCCGATTTCGGGCATCCCGCCGTAGACCGTCTCCCACTGGCCGGCCGAGACGCGATAGGTCTCGTGGAAGATGCCGACCGCGTCGCCGTGGGACCGCGCGGCCCGGTTGAACGCCCGCCAGGCCGGCAGGTGCTCGGCCCGCGCGTTGCGGGCGTAGGCCTCGAGGTGCTCGTAGGAGCGCCAGTACTGGACGACGGCCGGCCCGCCGAACATCCACCCGGCGTGCGCCTTCAGCAGCCCCATCTCGGGGTGCTGCGCCAACTCCTGCAGCATCCGCGGCATGGCCCGGAACACGGGCAGCCACGCGCGGACGTCGCGCCACCGGTTGATGTGCGTGCCGATGAGGAAGACGACGAAGTCGCCCTCGATCTCGGCGCTGCGGCGGGTGTACCCGGTCATGACTGGCCTCCGGTGGTGGCGACGACGAGGGTGGGTCCGTCCCGCGCGAGCAGCGGCTGGGCGCGTGGTGCCTGGCCGTGCAGGAGGCCGCCGACGCACCCCAGGGTCAGGAGGATCATCCCGCCGGTGAGCGCGAGCAGGGGTCGGTTCCCGGTACGCATGGTGTCCCTCATGGATAGTGGCGCTGTCCGATAAACGGACAGTACTACTATCCAAAGAAGGATGTCGAGAGGGGAGACCGGATGAGGGTCGGCGAGCTGAGCCGGCGCAGCGGCGTGAGCCTGGCGTCGATCAAGTACTACCTGCGGGAGGGGCTGCTCCCACCGGGCGAGCGCACCAGCCCGAACCAGGCGACCTACGACGAGGGCCACGTCCACCGGCTGCGGATGGTGCGGGCGCTCATCGACGTCGGCGGCCTGACGGTGGCCGCGACCCGCGACGTTCTCGCCGCCGTCGACGACCCGGAGGTCCCCCTGTACGTGGCGCTCGGCCGGGCCTCGGGCACCACGATGGACCCCGGCGACCAGGACGAGACGCAGGACGAGACCTGGGCCGCCGCCGAGCGGACGCTCGCCGCGGCCGTCGACGAGCGCGGCTGGGCCGTCTCCGACGAGAACCCCGCCTGGCACACCGCCGTGGGTGTCCTCGCCACCTACGCCCGCCTCGGCGACGACGACCTGTCGGCCCAGCTCGGCCTCTACATGCGGGCGATGGAGGAGGTGGCCGAGCGGGAGGTGGCGGCCGTCGTCGACCGGGGCGACCGTGCGCGGACGGTGGAGGGCGTCGTCGTCGGGACCGTGCTGGGCGACACCCTGCTCGCCGCCGTGCGCCGGCTCGCCCAGCAGCACTGTTCCCTGCGGCTCCTCGGGGAGACGCCGCTCCGGCCGCGGGGATAGCGTCGGCGATCATGACGAGCATGCAGGCGCGGCCGGCGATCGACTTCCCCTCCCGCATCGGGGTCTGGTGGACCAGCGACGGCTGGACGATCGGGGCCGCGCAGGAGGTCGCCCGCGACATCGAGCGCATGGGCTACGGGTCGCTCTGGTACGGCGAGGCCTACGGCAAGGAGACGCTGACGCAGGCCGGCGCCTTCCTCGGCGCGACCGACCGCCTCGTCGTCGGGACCGGCATCGCGAACATCCACGCGCGCGACCCGATCGCCGCCGAGTCCGGCGCCCGCACCCTCACCGCGCTGCACCCCGGCCGCTTCGTGCTCGGGCTGGGCATCAGCCACGGCCCGCTGGTCGAGCGCGGCCGCGGGGGCACCTACACCAAGCCGCTCGCGACGACCCGGGACTACCTGGCGCGCATGGACGCCGTGCCCGAGCAGGTCGAGCCGGGGGTCCGCCCGGTCCGGCTGCTCGCCGCGCTCGGCCCGAAGATGATCGAGCTGTCCGGCAGCGCGGCCGATGGCGCGCACCCCTACCTGGTGCTGCCCCAGCAGACCGCGGTGACGCGCGCGGCGCTCGGGCCGGACAAGTGGGTCGTCTCCGAGCAGGCCGTGGCGCTCACCGGGGTCAACGGGTCGACCGAGGAGGACGCCCTGCGCCGGGCCCACGCCCACCTCGAGATCTACTCGGGGCTGCCGAACTACCGGAACTCCTGGCTCCGCCAGGGGTTCGACGAGTCCGACCTGGTGCGCGGCGGCTCGGACCGGCTCGCCCGCGCCGTCGTCGGGATCGGTGACGCGACGACCGCGGCCGAGAGCCTCAAGGTCCACCTCGACGCGGGCGCCGACCACGTGCTCGTGCAGGCCCTCGGCGACAACCCGTTCGACGACCCGCGCCCCGCGCTGGAGGAGCTCGCCCGCTCGCTCACGTGAACGGATGTGGTCGCCGGGACGACCACATCCGTTCACATGGACCGGAGGTCCTTGCGGATCGGGTGGTCGGGCGGGACCTCGACGAGCACGATCGCCCGGCCGTCGGGGTCGGCGATCCAGCACTCGCGCAGGCCCCACGGCTCGGTGCGGGTCCCGCGCGTGACCGGGGCCCCGGCCGCGTGCAGCTCGGCCTCGGCCGCGGCGACGTCGCGGACCTGGACCCACAGCGCGTCCGGCCCGATCGGACCGTCCGAGGACCGCCCGGACACCTCGAGGTAGCCGGTGCCGAGGAAGTAGACGACGCCCCCGGGGAACTCGCGGGAGACCGCGAGCCCCAGGGTGCCGCCGTAGAACGCCCATGCGGCCTCGGGCTCGCGGGGGCGGATGAGGATCCTGCTGCTGAGCACCTCCACGCGGGCGGCGCACCTCCTCGGTCGGTCGTGGGTGGTACACCACATGCTTGGGGGCCGGTGGCAGGGGCATCCTGACGGGCGTGACCGCCGTCGACCACACCGAGAGCGCCGCGCGCCCGCCGGACGAGCCCGACCCCCGACGGTGGCGCGCGCTCGTCGTCTGCCTCGTCGCGGGGTTCATGACGCTGCTCGACGTCAGCATCGTCAACGTCGCGCTGCCCTCGATGCAGCTGGGCCTCGACGCGTCGTCGGCGGAGCTGTCCTGGGTGGTCTCGGGCTATGCGCTCACCTTCGGGCTGGTCCTGGTGTCCTCGGGCCGCCTCGGCGACGACCGCGGCCGGCGGAAGCTGTTCCTCATCGCGCTCGCGCTGTTCACGCTGACCAGCGCCGTCGCCGGCCTCTCGGTGGACCCGACGATGCTCGTCGTCGCCCGCCTCCTGCAGGGCGCGGCCGGCGGGATGATGAACCCGCAGATCATCGGGGTCATCCAGCAGCTGTTCTCCGGTCGCGAGCGCGGCCGGGCCTTCGGCCTCTTCGGCGCCGCGATCGGCATCTCCACGGCCGTGGGCCCGCTCACCGGTGGCCTGCTCCTGCAGTGGGGCGGGGACCTCGAGGGGTGGCGCTACGTCTTCTACGTCAACGTGCCGATCGGCATCATCGCGTTCCTGCTCGGGATGCGGCTGCTCCCACGCGACACCTCGGTGGCGAAACAGGACCGCCGACCCCTGGATCTGATCGGGGCCGTGCTGCTCGGGGCCGCCGTCGTCGCGCTGATGCTGCCGCTGGTGCTCTCCGAGCAGAATCCGTCCGGCGCCCCGTGGTGGCTGGTGGGCGTCGCGGTGCTGCTCCTGTTGCTCTTCGTGGCGTGGGAACGACGAGCGCGCCAGGTGCACGGGCATCCCCTCGTGAACTTCCGCCTGCTCCGCACCCGTAGCTACGCGCTGGGCACCACGCTCGGGCTGGTCTACTTCGCGGGCTTCACCTCGATCTTCTTCGTGCTCACTCTGTTCCTGCAGCAGGGCCGCGCCTTCACCCCGCTCGAGGCCGGTCTCGCGCTGACCCCGTTCGCGCTCGGCTCGGCGGTGTCCTCGGCGCTGGGCGGCCGGTGGGTGTCGCGGTTCGGCAAGCCGCAGATCGTCCTCGGGCTGCTCGCCGTGGCCGTCGGGCTCGTCGCCACCGACGTCGTGCTGCGGCTGGACCCGGGCAGCGTGGGCTGGGCGATCGCCGGGCCGCTGCTCGTGGCGGGGATCGGCAGCGGCTTCGTCATCGCGCCCAACCAGACGCTGGCCCTCGAGGAGATCCCCCCGCGGGAGGGCGGGACGGCGGCCGGGGTGCTGCAGACCGGGCAACGCGTCGGCTCGGCGATCGGCATCTCCGCCGTCGGGGCCGTGTTCTTCGGGTCGCTGACCTCGAGCCACGGCGACTGGTCGTCGTCGATCAGCTCCGGGCTCGTCCTCACCGTCGGGCTCGTCATCCTCGCCCTCGTGGTGGGGGTCGCCGACCTCGTCAGCGACCGCATCGTCCGCCGGCGCCGCGCCGCGGCTCCCGACGACGCCGCTGCTCCCGCTCCCGACGACGCCGCTGCTCCCGCTCCCGGCGAGGCCGCCGCTCCCGACAACGCCGCGGCTCCCGACGACGCCGCGGCTCCCGCTCCCGCGAGCAACGGCACGGAGCCTTCCCGGGAGGGCACGCCCGAGGTCGCCGGCCGGGTGGTGCAGGCCGAGGACGGCCGGCCCGTGGCCGGCGCCGTCCTGACCCTCGTGGACGAGTTCGGCCACCAGGCCGCGCGCACCGACGGCGCCGACGACGGCACCTACCGCCTCGGGGCCGCCGCGCCCGGGACGTTCCAGCTGGTGGTGCGCGCACCCGGACGTCGCCCGAAAGTGGGACGGGTGACGCTGCTCCGACGACGCAGCGAGTACGACGTCGTGCTGCAGGCGAGCGCCGTGGAGCACCTCCTGCCCGTGGTCGATTGATCGTCACGCCTGCGGGGTACCTGACCCGGTGACCACGGGTCACACCTTCAGGAGGCACGCCGTGTCCAAGGACGACAAGTTCGACAACAAGGCCCAGGAGCTCAAGGGCAAGGTCAAGGAAGCTCTCGGCGACGCCACGGACAACAAGGAGTGGCAGGCCGAGGGCAAGAAGGACCAGACCGCCGGCTCCCTCAAGAACGCGGGCGAGAAGATCAAGGACGCGTTCAAGTCCTGATCTCGGCGCCCCGGCGTCCGTCCGGGCCGTACCCCAGGGGTACGGCCCGGACGTGTGTCGTCCTCCGGCTCACACCCGCTTGAGCGGCGGTCGCGCCACGCCGTCGTCGCCGGCCAGCGAGGCCTGCGCGGGCGAGCGGGCCAGCACCACGACCCCGCCCAGCGCGAGCACCAGCCCCACCACGAACGGCACCACCCACCCGCTGCGGATGCCGTCGCCGAGCAGGATCAGCCCGAGCAGCCCCGGCGCCAGGGTCTCGGTCACCGCGAGCACCGCGACGACGGGTCCGACCGCACCCCGCGACAGCGCCACCGTGTAGAGGCCCAGACCGAGCGCGGCGTAGCCCAGCAGGGACCACGCCACCGGGTCGCTGATCACGGTCCGGACCACCTCGCCGACCGGGCCGTCGAGGTCGACGAGCCGCACCGCGACCGCCGTGCCCCCGAAGCTCAGCCCGGCGAGGAACGCGATCGGCACGGACCGGCGGCTCCGCAGTGCGGTGCTGATACCGACGACGGCGAGGACCACCAGCACCACCAGGAGCGCGATCGTGCCGCCGAGCCCGGAGTGCGGCAGGTCCCGGGTCTCCGCACTGCCCACGAGCAGGCCGAGCCCGACGATGTTGGCGCCGGCCGCGAGCAGGTCCACCCGGCGCAGCGGCGTGTCGAACACCCAGTGCGACGCGACGACGGTGATCGCCACCTGCCCGGAGACGATCGCCTGCACGGCCACGATCGGCATGTAGCGCAACGCCAGCACCGTCAGGACCCAGCCGAGGATGTCCAGCAGCAGGCCGCCGAGGTAGAGCGGGCTCGTGACCACCCCGGCAGCGTGCGTGGCCCGGCGGGTGGCCATCGCCTCGAGCAGGGCCGCCCCGGCGTTGGCCGCCGCGGCCACGAGTGCCGCCGCGAGGCCGAGCACCAGCACGCGCTTCCTCCTGGGTCCGCCGTCGCCACGCCGAGATCTCTTCGGACATCGGCAGCCGAGCGACCGCCCGGGCAGAGTGTGCCCGGAGTCCGCTTCCGCCGCGTGCCGTCGGGGGTCGACGACACGCCGACCGGTTACCCGGTGACGGCGCTGGGACGGTGACGACGAGGTGGAGGTGCGGTGACGGCCGGCTGGTGGATCGTCGTCGGGACGGCGGTGGTCGCGCTGGTGGTGCTCGTCGCCGCCCTGGTCGTCCGGGCACACCGGGGGTCCTGCCGGAGCTGGACCTCGGCCGCGGCGACCCCCAGCGCCGCCGTGTGGGATCCCTCACCATCCGCGGGCTCACGGGAGCCGTGGAGCGCCCCCGTCCGCCGGTCGGGACCCGGCTGGCCGAGGAGACCTCGACGTCGCTGCCGTCCGGGCACTCCGTGATGGCCGTCCCGGGCTCGGGCTGTCGGTCGTGGCCGTGCTCGCCTCGCGCCGCCCCGCGTACGGCGGAGCGGGGTGCGGGCGGCAACCGTGCTGGTCGGGGCCCTCCACGCCATCGCGATCGGGCTCGACCGGGTGTATCTCGGCGTCCACCGGACGACCGACGTCACGGTCGAGTGGCTGCTCGGTGGGGCCTCCTGGCCCTCACCATCGGATCTTCTGTGATCCTCGAAGCGCGCGTGGCGGAGATTCATCCCTCGGAAGGAGTATCTGCGGCACCGCTACGCTGACGCGCTGCCGAGGATCTCGGGCTCGAGCGGTCCGTAGCGTCACTCGAATGCGCTGTCTAGGGTTTTCGCGACAGCGCCGTCCGACGGGGAACGGGGGTCCCAGAGGTGGAGCACGTGCCGCTCCTGGCCCTCGGCGCCGGGATCGACGGCCTCGCGGCCGCCCTGTGCCTCGCGCACCAGGGCTTCCCCGTGCAACTGCTGGAGCGCGGCCCGGACCCGGAGTCGCTCGACGACGCGGGCCCGTCGGGCTCGATGGTCCTGCGGCCCTCGGCCGCCCGGGTCCTGCAGGGCCTCGGGCTGCTCGAGACGCTGCGACCGAGGGCGCTGGAGGTGCAGCGCTACTGCCACCTCGACGCCGCCAGCGGGCAGCCGCTGCGCAAGGTCGAGCTCGGCGACGTCGCCCGGGCGCGCTTCGGCTACCCGTGCCTGATCGTGACCCGCCGCGATGTCCGCCGCGCCCTCGCCGAGGCCTGTGCCGCCGACGAGATGATCGGCGTGCACTACGAGTCGCGCCCCACCGCCGTCGAGGACATCGGGGACGCCGCCCTGGTGACCCTGGAGGACGGCGCCCAGTGGCGGGCCGAGGCGCTCGTGGGTGCTGACGGGGCGTCCAGCCGGGTGCGGGGCCTGCTCGAGGCCGGGACGGGGGCGCTCTCGCCCACTTTCGTCGTCCGCCGCGCCACGGTGGCCTCCAGCGCGGGTGAGCCGGCGAGCCCGGAGCTGCGGGTGTGGTCGGGTCCGCAGCTGCAGGCCATGCGGCTGCCCTCGCCCCATGGCGGCGCCGAGATCGTCCTCGTCATGCGCGCCGACCTGCCGCCGGCCGAGCGGGAGTGGGTCGTCTCCCGACTGGAGCCCGAGCTGCGACGCTCCGTGAGCGCCGTCGTCGCCCGCGAGCCCGAGCAGGTCCTCGCCCACCAGCGGCCGCTGTCGCGCTGGACCCGCAACCGCCTCACCGTCCTGGGCGCGGCCGCCCAGCCGCTCCTGCCGCACGCCGGCGAGGAGGAGAACCAGACGCTGCTCGACGCGCACGCCCTCGGTGCCGCCTTCGACCGCTCGGACGGCCGCATCCTCCCCGGCCTCGAGGGCTACGAGACGCTGCGCGCCCCGGCCCGCGCCGCCTGTGCCGCACGGGTGGCCGAGTTCGCCGCCCTCTCCCACGCCGAGGGCCTCACCCGGCGCCTGCGCGACCGGCTGTGGGCCCGCGAGGCCGTCGACGAGGTCGCGGAGGTGCTCGGCGAGGTTCCGTGATCGGGGTGAGGATGCGGACATGACCTCCTCCCCGCTCGCCGTCGAGAAGGACCCCGCCGCCCTGGGGTTCGACCCGTCCCGGTTGTCCCGCATCGACGACCACTTCCGCCGCTATGTCGACGACGGTCGGCTCGCGGGCTGGCAGGTCGTCGTCACCCGCCGCGGGCACGTGGTGCACTCCAGCGAGGCGGGGCAGCGCGACGAGGAGGCCGGCCTGCCGGTCGAGCCGGACACCCGTTGGCGGATCTACTCGATGTCCAAGCCGATCACCTCGGTCGCCGCGCTGATCCTCTGGGAGCGCGGCGAGCTCGAGCTCACCGACCCGATCAGCCGCTGGCTCCCCGCGTTCGCCGAGCCCCGGGTCTACGTCCGCGGATCGAGTGGCGCGCCCCTGACGATGCCCAGCCCGGAGCCGATCCGCGTCTGGCACCTGCTCACCCACACCGCCGGGCTGACCTACGGCTTCCACCACGCCCACCCGATCGACGAGCTGTACCGCGCGGCCGGCTTCGAGTGGGGCGTCCCCGCCGGGCTCGACCTCGCCGGCTGTGTCGACGCCTGGGCCCGCATGCCGCTGGTGCACACCCCCGGCACGGAGTGGAACTACAGCCACGCCACCGACGTCCTCGGGCGCCTCGTCGAGGTCGTCTCGGGCAGGTCCCTCGACGCGTTCCTCGACGAGGAGATCCTCACCCCGCTCGGTATGACGGCCACCGCGTTCGCCGCCGACGACCCCTCCCGCACCGCGGCGCTCTACGCCCGCACGGCCGACGGCGCCCGGGTCCGGGCGGACGCCTTCGGGGCGCCGTTCCTCGAGCCCCCGACGTGGCTCTCGGGCGGCGG
The DNA here is from genome assembly GCA_025925615.1 of Actinomycetospora sp. Taxonomy (GTDB): domain Bacteria; phylum Actinomycetota; class Actinomycetes; order Mycobacteriales; family Pseudonocardiaceae; genus Actinomycetospora. The sequence continues at coordinate 11,172 of JAICLN010000042.1, forward strand.
CGGCCTCGTGTCCACCGCATCGGACTATCACCGCTTCACCCAGATGCTGCTGCGCGGCGGTGAGCTCGACGGCGTCCGCGTCCTCGGCTCGCGCACCGTGGCCTACATGGGACGCAACCACCTGCCCGGTGGCGGCGACCTCACCGAGGTCGGGCGGCCGCTGTTCGCCGAGATGCCCTTCGACGGGGTCGGGTTCGGGCTCGGGGTCTCCGTCGTGCTCGACCCGACGGCGTACCGGACGCTCTGCAGTGCAGGTGAGATGGCCTGGGGCGGCGCCGCGAGCACCGCGTTCTGGGTCGATCCCGTCGAGGAGATCACCGCGCACTTCTTCACCCAGTTGATGCCCTCGAGCGCCTATCCGATCCGGAGCTCGCTGCGCCGGCTGGTGTACCAGGCCCTCGTCGATGAGCCGCCGCGAGCAGTCTGAACCGCCGAACCAGAACGCAGCGTGTGCTCGTCGTGAGCGGCCGTACACGCAGTGTCATGTTCCTGAGGAGATGGCGGGTCACCCTGAGAGAGGGCTGCACAGCACACCCCCGCTCTGTAGCGTCTGCGGCTGCCATCGGGGAGCCGATGACACGGGGCGAGGGAGACGGATGAGCGTGACGCCGGGGCCACGACGACGACCTGCCGGGCCGCACCCGGAGCGCGGCGCCACGGACACGGCCGGGGTGCCCGAGCCGCGGTCCGGGCCCGAACCGGGAGGAACGGGGATCGTCTCGGGCGTCCCCTCCCAGCGGACCGCGGCGGACGTCTACCGGGTCAGCGAGGACCAGGTGCACCGCGCTCGGATGGCGGTCGCCCGGAACGCGGTGGACTCCGACGACTGCCGGGAGCTGCTCGACATGCTCGGGCTGATCGGCGAGCCCGGCGAACCACCGCCGGTCCGTCGCTGAGCGCTGGGCCGCTGATCCCCGGGCCGCTGATCGCTGCGCCGGGGGGACACGCCCTCCACATCTGCGCGCCGTAGCGTGGGTTCGCCATGGTCGGAGTCCCCGAGTCGCCCGCGTCCACGCGGCCCGCACCCGACGTCGGGACCCGCCCGGGCTCGCGTCAAGCGCGGGCGGTGGCGACCCGCGAGTCGATCCTCGACGCGGCCGCCCACGAGTTCGCGGCCGAGGGCTACCACGCGGCTGCGCTGTCCAAGATCCTCGAACGCAGCGGCGTCACCAAGGGCGCGATGTACTTCCACTTCGCGTCCAAGGAGGCGATGGCCGTCGCGGTCGCCGGTGTCATGGAGGCCCGGCTCCCGGAGGTCGTGGCCGAGTGGGAGGCCGGTGGTCTCGACCCGCTGACGACGGCCGTGCACGTCGCCGTCGGGTACGCCGCGCTCCTGCGGGACGAGGTGGCGTGCCGCGCCGGGCTGCGCGTGGTCAGCGAGGGCGCCCTCGGGGCCTCCCGGGCCCGCTGGCCCGCCGACTTCTGGGAGGCCGTCCACACCGGCCTGCTCGGCCGCGCGCGGGCCGAGGGGTCGCTGCGTCCGGGGATCGACCCGGTGGAGCTCGCCCGGGCGGTCGTGGCCCTCGGGACGGGCGTCCGGTCCGTCTGCCTCGCGGCCGGGGAGTTGGCCGCCCTGCGCGACCGCACCGCGGCCGCCTGGACGGTGCTCCTCGCCGGCGTCGCGGAGCCCGCCTGGCTCGAGCGCTGGGAGGCCGCCGGCGGGATGGCGACGGTTCCCGGGGGTGGCTGACGCGGGCCCCGGACCCGTCCCGTAGTGTTGCCGACGCACCCAACGGGCAGGTCGCTGGTGCTGGAGGGGGTAAGGTCCTCGCGTCATTCGGAGGAGCGCCGAGCCCCCATCGTTCAGTGGCCTAGGACTCCGCCCTTTCAAGGCGGCAACGCGGGTTCGAATCCCGTTGGGGGTACGCAGTAGGCTGGCCTGTGGTGGTCAGAGTGAACTGAAGATCAAGGCCCAGTGGCGCAGTTGGTTAGCGCGTCGCCCTGTCACGGCGAAGGTCGCGGGTTCGAGTCCCGTCTGGGTCGCACAGTCGTGCACACGTCGTGAGTGGGCGTGGTCGCCGACAAGGCCAGGTAGCTCAGTCGGTACGAGCGATCGCCTGAAAAGCGATAGGTCGGCGGTTCGACCCCGCCCCTGGCCACCTCTTCTCATCAGCGGTTTTGTTGGTTCGACTCGGTGGCTGGTCGCGGCACCTTCAGCAACGACTTCAGCAACCGCCCTCGCAGGTCCTCCCACTCGATCGCGTCGAGCGCCTGGCGCATGGCGTCGAGGTTGGTGTGGGGTAGTGCGACATCGCGGGGCCTCTCGAAGAGGCCGTCTCGCGCGTGTGACCCGGGCGTGGACGCGCGGCATCGCCACAGGACCCGGCGGGGTCTGTGGTGGGCGCGTCAGAAGGGCCGTCTCCGGGCCCCTGGCGGTCAGAGCAGCGAGACGGCGGCGAACGGGATCAGGGAGGGAAGGGACGGAAGCCTTCGGCGACCAGGCGCTCCGCCCTGGACCAGGACACCGACCTCAGGAGAGGGGGCCCGGCGAGCGCGTGGGTCGGGAGTGCAGTGGTGGCCCGTACGGGGTCTCCCCCTCGTCGGCGCTTCCGGGGTCTGACAGTCCGATCGCACCGCCGCAAGGGCCACCGTCAGGAGCTGAGCCAGCGGCGGGGTCGAGGAGATGGCCCTTGCCCCGGCACGACCGACCTGTCCGAGGCGACCCCGCCCCGCCGAGGGAGAAACCCTGACACCCACGCGTGCGGTTTCGGGCCGCGACGGTGATGGGCAGCCCTGCCGCGCTGGTGGCCGGAGGCTGCTAGCCGGGGCGGCCCTGGCGTTCGTTGAACAGCCAGCATCTCCGGGGCCGTCATCGTTCTCCGGTCCCGGAGCCTCACAGGCCGCGTCCCGCTGCGTTCGGTGCGGGTCCGGACACGACGGATGCGACGCGGGCGCCGCCCCCCTCGACACGCGGCGCCCCCACGGTGAATCGTGCGGTGTGTGCAGAGCCCACCCCCCGCCCCACCACCGGCAGCAGACGAGGTCACGGAGCCCGGCCAGCAGGAGCGGGTGATCCGCGCGCTCCGCTCGGCCGCCGAGGAGATGGCGCGCGGCTCCAACCTGCGCGACATCGACAGTGTCCTGGACAGCATCGTCATCCACGCCGTGGAGACCGTGCCGGGGGCCGACGCCGGCGGGATCACCGTGGCCGAGAACTCCAAGATCGAATCCAGTCACACCACGGTCCATGCCATCGGCGAGCTGGACCAGCTGCAGACCGAGCTGGACGAGGGGCCCTGCATCACTGCGGCCACGAACCCTCCGCGTGGCGGCGTCATCGTGATCGACGACCTCGCCGGGGACGACGCCGAAGCCTGCCCGCGCTTCGCCAAGGCCGCGGTCGACGCCGGGTACCGGTCCATGTGCTCGACCCAGCTCTCCACCGATCACGTCGGGTACCGCGCAGCCCTGAACCTCTACTCCCCCACCCCCGCCGCCTTCACCACGGAGGCCCAGTTGGTCGCCGCTCTGTTCGGCGCCCAGGCCGCCGTGCTCCTCTACGGCAGCGAGACCGCGGCACACCTGACGCGAGCCATCGACAGCCGCGACGTGATCGGCCGTGCCAAAGGCGTCCTGATCGAGCGCTTCGGCGTCGACGACTCCGAGGCCTTCCAGATGCTCGTCAAGTCCTCCCAGGACACCAACCTCAAACTCGTCAACGTCGCCACCTGGCTGGCCCAGGACGCCGTCGAACGCGGCAGAGGAAGAGACAGGAAGGGCGGCCGCGGCGACTGACCGGCACGATGCGGCAGGCGTCGCGAAGGCCCTTCCGTACTTCAGCAGTACTTCAGCAACCGGCCGGTGTCCGGAGGAGTCCACGGACGTTCGAAGAGCACGTTTTCCCTGCTCAGGCGACGCAGACAAGCTGAGTAGCCCTCCGGGCACCTGAAAAGCGATAGGTCGGCGGTTCGACCCCGCCCCTGGCCACCTTCCGTGCCGAACGACGCTCCCGGTGCACGACTGATCGAGACAGTTCGGCGACGATGTCGCGGTCACGGTGAAGATCGGAACCTCGTGAGCGTGTCGCGTCGAATCTTGCGCATGTCGCTCCCGACGTCGTGATCATGGTCGGGACGTGGGGCAGGGCGCGGCCCGCTCGCCGGACCGCGCCCTGCACCCGTCGTCAGGACCCTCAGCGCTGGGTGACCGACGTGGTGTTCTTCGCCTGGTTCCAGACGATCGAGCCCCGCACGAAGTCATTGCGCTTCCCGCCGGTCACGGCGTACTCGTCGGTGGTCGGGTAGCCGAGCGTCGAGCGCTCCGCCCCGAGCTGGGTCCACTTCGTGCGGATGGCGTTGAAGATCGTGTGAGCCCCGGTGGCCGTGGACCAGTAGATCGATCCGTTGCCGACGAAGGTGGCGTACCGGCCGGCGCCGTCGGCCGTCGCGGTGATGTCGCGGGTCGGGTAGCCGAGGGGGCTCTTCGTCTCGCCCAGGGCCAGCCACTTGTCGCGCAGCGGCCCGAGCAGGCCGTAGACCGCGTTGGTCGAGGGGTTCCAGTAGAGCCCGCCACCGCCGGCGACGGAGAAGTTCGTGGCCTTGCCCTTGCCGTCGGCGGTGACGAGCTCGTCCGAGGTCGGGAACTTGAGCGTCCCGCCCGGTCCGCCGAGCGCCTTGTAGCGGGTGAGGATCGGGCCGCGGACCGCGTGGGCCCCCGTCGCGGGCGACCAGTAGATCGAGCCGCCGGCGTAGTCCTGGGTCCGCCCGCCGGCGACGTCGGTGACCGCCGTCCTCGGCGCCCCGAGGTAGGACGAGGCCCCGCCGAGCTGCTGGTAGTACGCGGTCACCGGGTCGGTGGCCGGGGGCGTCGTGGTGGTCGGGGGCACGGTCGTCGTGGGGGGCGCGGTCGTCGTGGGGGGCGCGGTCGTCGTCGGGGGCG
>JAICLN010000162.1 GCA_025925615.1 Actinomycetospora sp.
CGGCCGGCCGAGCCCGGCCCGGCTGCGCCGTCGCCGGCGGGTGCGCACGCCGTCGCGGGCCCTGGTCGAGGGCACGCCGGTGTCCTTCTACGTGTTCGACGTGCTGGAGGTCGACGGCCGCTCCACCGCCCGCCTGACCTACAAGGAGCGCCGCGAACTGCTGAGCGAGATCGACCTCGCGGGCGGGCGCGTCGTGGTGCCGCCGTCGTTCACCGGGGTCGACTCCGAGCAGGTCGTCCGCACCGCGCGCCACTACGGCCTGGGCGGCGTGGTGGCCAAACGGCTGGAGTCGACCTACCAGGGCGGCCGGCGCTCCCGCAGCTGGATCTCCTCGGTGGTCACGCGGTCCCAGGACGTCGTGATCGGGGGGTGGCTCCCGCCGCGGGGCGGCGGGCCCGGGATCGGCTCGCTGCTGCTCGGCGTGCCCAGCGAGGGGACGCTGCGCTACGTCGGGCGGGTCAGCACCGGGGTCACCGCCGACGCCCGCCGGGAGGTCCTCGAGGCCGCCCGGAACCTCACCCAGGCGGTGAGCCCGTTCGACGGCTCGCTCCCCGCCGACGTCGAGGGCGCGGCGCACTGGCTCACGCCGCGCCTCGTCGGCCACGTGGAGCACCAGCACTGGACCGCGACGGGGCTGCTCGGGCGGCCGGTGTGGCGGGGCCTGCGGGCCGGCACCCATCCGGCCACGGTCCAGGCGCCGGTGCTCGCCGCACCGGTCGTCGCGACGGACCTCGCGCTCGACGACCTGGAGACCGTCGAGGCACGGGCCCGACGCGGGCCGGGGCACCCGAAGGGCGTGACCGGGCCTGGGGGCGCGTCGGAGCTGACGCTGTCGCGGGCCGCCGAGGGCCTGCCCACGGGGGCCCCGCCGGACCTGACGCTGCCGGTTGCCGACGTCGAGGCCGCGCTGCGCTCCCGGTTCTCGGCGCACTTCGTGCACAACGCGCTGACCGCCATCGCGGCCTACGTCCGGATGGACCCGGGCCGCGCCCGGGAGCTGCTCACCGAGTTCGCCGACTTCACGCGCTACTCGTTCCGCGACGGCGAGACCGGCACGACGGTCGACGAGGAACTGCGTAACGCCCGGCGCTACCTCACGCTCGAACAGGCCCGGTTCGGCGCGCGCCTCGAGGTCGAGGTGACGGTCGCCCCCGAGGTGGAGCACGTCGAACTGCCGCCGTTCGTGGTGGCGCCGCTGGTGGAGAACGCCGTCCGGCACGGGATCGAGCCGAAGCCGGAGGGCGGCACGGTGCGGGTGACCGCGGCCGGCGTGGGGTCCGACTGCGTGGTCACGGTCTCCGACGACGGGGCCGGGATGGGCCCCGAGGCGTCCCGGGCGGCCTCGCAGGTCGACGCGCGGCACGGCGGCATCGGTGAGGTCACCCGCCGCCTGCACGCGGCCTTCGGCAGCGCCTGCGACCTGCACGTGGACTCCCGGCCCGGCAGCGGCACGTCGGTCCGGTTGCGGGTGCCCGCGCGTCGCCGCGACCAGCCCGTCCCGGGCCACCGGCTCGTCAGCTGACCCGCGGGTGGCCCCCGCCCGCCCTCCGCGCGGGGGACACCCCGCCGGGGTCAGTCGTCGTCGGAGTGCGCGGACTGCCCGCAGGCGGTCTCGTTCGAGTTCCCGCCGAGGATCCCCGAGAGGATCGGGACCTGGAGCCCGCAGGCCTGCACCGGGAGCAGCGTCGCGTGGTTGAGGATGCCGACGTCGCCCTGGTCGTCGTCGGTGGCGCGGGGCTGGGCCGAGGCCATCGGCGCGACGGCGGCGAGCGCGGCCGCCGAGAGCGCGAGGGCGGCGACGGGGGTGGCGGCGTGACGGCCGAGCTGACGCGGGGCGCGGTGCTTGGACACGGAGTTCCTCCCGGAGCAATCGGATGGACCGTTCGCCGCAGCGGAGATGCGGTGAGCGGCTCAGGGAGCGTGCGCTCCGCGTGACGGGTGGGGCCAGCGGGACGCCCGATGACGCCCGGAAAAGGTGGTCCCGCTCGCGTGCTCCCGAGTGGCCGCGTACAAGAGGTCGAGCGGTCGTTCTGCTGCGACGAACGGGTGACCGGGGTGGATCGTCGTCAGCGCGGGACGGCGGCGAGGATGACGGCGTGCGCCTGCTCGCCGTCGACTGGTCCGGGGACCTGCGCGGCGCCCACCGCCGCATCCGCGTGGCGGAGGCCGTGCCGGGGCGGCTGCTCGACGTGTACGGGGGGCTCGACCGCGCGGGCGTCGGGGAACTGCTGGCGGGGCTGCGTGACGGGCCCGGACCCGTCGTCGTCGGGATGGACTTCTCGTTCGGGCTGCCCGGCTGGTTCGGCCGGGCGCACGGGTGCACGACGCTGCCCGACGTGTGGGCCCTGGTCGCCGCCGACGGCGAGCGCTGGTTGCGGGACTGTCCGCCGCCGTTCTGGGGGCGCCCCGGCACCCGACGCCCCGCGCCCGACCCGGCCCGACCGCTCTTCCGGCGCACCGAGCAGGACGCGCGGGACCGGGGCCTGCGCCCGCTGTCGACGTTCCAGATCGGCGGAGCGGGCGCGGTCGGCACCGGATCGGTGCGCGGGATGGCCCTGCTCGGCGCGTGGCGCGAGGCGGGCCTCGGGGTCTGGCCGGTGGACCCCGTCCCGAACTCGTCGGGAGTGCTGCTCGTCGAGGTCTACCCGCGGGCGATGACGGGTCCGGTGGTGAAGTCCTCGGCGGTCGCGCTGAGGGCGTACGTCGCGGCCGACCCCCGCATCCCGGTCGCCCTGCGCGACGACGTCGCCGCCACCGAGGACGCGTTCGACGCCGCCCTGGCCGCGCTGGGCATGGCCGAGCACGCCGACCAGCTGGCGTCCCTGGCCGGGTCGACCGACTCGGGGGATCTGCTGGAGGGCCGCATGTGGGCTCCGCCCGGGTGAGCACTACTCCGCCCTATGGCACGGATTACTGCTCACGGGGCCGGAGGCCACCCACCGCGACCTCGGAGAACGTCAGCCCGAGCTGATCGGCCGCCTCGGCCAGCACGCCCTGCACGGCCAGGGTGTCGTCGAGCGGCATGACCGCCGACTCCGTCCGGCCCGCCCGCAGGCAGGCGTTCACCTCGTCGATCTCGTGCGAGTAGCCCGCACCCTCCGGCGGCAGCTCGATCGTCTCGGCGTCGGCGCCCGCCCGGTGCACCACGATCGTCGTCGGGTGGTGGAAGCGGGGCAGGACGTCGATCCACCCCGTCGTCCCGAAGATGCGGGCCTGGCCGGGGGAGGGGCTGTGGAACGAGGTCTGCGCGGTCGCGAACCGGCCGTCCTCCCACGCCATCAGCAGGGCGTTCTCGGCGTCGACCCCCGTCGTCTCCCGCGAGGCCACCGCGTGCACGGCCGACGGGGTCCCGCCGAGCACCATCTGCGCGAACGACACCGGGTAGACGGTGAGGTCGAGCAGCGCGCCGCCCCCGAGCTCCGGCGCGAAGAGCCGGTCGGCGGGGTCGACGTCCCGCAGGGTGCCGAGGTCGGCCTGCACGGAGCGCACCTCGCCGATCCCGCCGGCCTCGTAAATCTCCCGGGCCCGCACGATCGCGGGCTGGAAGCGGGTCCACATCGCCTCCATCGCGAAGACGCCGTGGCGGCGGGCGGTGTCGACGACGCGCCACGCCCCGGCCAGCGTCGCGGTGAAGGTCTTCTCGACCAGCACGGCCTTGCCCGCCTCGAGGGCGGCGACGGCGAGGTCGGCGTGCTGGGGGTGTGGGGTCGCGATGTAGACGACGTCGACGGCGTCGTCGTCGAGCAGCTCCCGGTACGAGCCGTGCGCGCGGGTCGCGTCGGTGCCGTGGGCGCGGGCGAACTCCTGCGCCCGCTCCGCCGACCGGGACCCGACCGCGGCCAGCTCGGTGCCTTCGCTGTGGGCGAGGTCGCCGGCCACGTTCGCCGCGATCCGGCCCGGCCCGGCGATGCCCCAGCGGATGGTCTGCACGGCGCTCAGCCTGTCACGGGCCGCAGGGGGCGGGACGGGGGCGTCAGAGGGACCCGCCGAGCAGGTCGACGTCCTTCGCGGTGCCCGAGACGACGAGCTTGCCGTCCTGGGCGCGCAGGTCCGTCGCGGTGATCGAGAAGGGCAGCGACCCCGGATCGACGCGGGCCGAGAACCCGGAGAGCCGCCCGCGCAGCGCGTCGGTCACCGCGCTCGGGACGGAGCCGTCGCCGGCGTCGACCGCGATGTCGCGGGCCGAGAGCACGATCTGGCCGCCGGAGAGCTTGAACGTCGCGATCACCGACGTGCGGACCTGCTGGCCCAGCACCGTCGTGGTCGACGTCAGCGCCACGGCCTGCGAGGGGTCGACCCCGGAGAGCGCCGTGCGCGCCGTGGTCCCGGTCGCGCGGCGGGCGTCCAGCGTCGCGTCGGTGACCGGCTCGACGGTGACGTCGGAGACGTGCAGCACCCGGGCGAGGTCGGCCGGGTCGATCTGGGCGCTCGCGGTCACCGTGCGCGCCGGGATCGAGCGGACGGTCCCGTCGATCAGCGACTGCGGGGGCAGTGACACGTCGCCGAGGTCGGCGACCAGCGTGATGTCCCGGAGCTGCCGGTAGGGGATGTGCTCGGCCGTCAGGGTCACCGAGCCGTACTCCCCGGCGGCCGCCTGGGTCACGAACGGGAAGCCGTGGATGGCGACGTCCGGCTCGGCGTCCAGCTTCAGCTGCGTCTGCAGCTGGGTGGCCACCCGGTCCTCGGCGATCCACCGGGCCCCGAAGTCGGCACCGACGAGCAGCACGACGAGCACGGCCAGCGTGATCAGGAAACCTCGCATCGGGAGCCATCCTCCGCCACGGAGGAGACGCCGCCGTCGTCCCCCCGGCGCGTCAGCGCGCGAAGTGGCGGCTGATGACGAGGCGCTGGATCTGGTTGGTGCCCTCGAAGATCTGCATGATCTTGGCCTCGCGCATGTACCGCTCGACCGGGAAGTCGCGGGTGTACCCGTAGCCGCCGAAGACCTGGACGGCGTCGGTGGTGACCTTCATGGCGGCGTCGGTGGCGACGAGCTTCGCGACGCTGGCCTGGCGGCCGTACGCGACGCCGGCGTCCCGACGGCGGGCGGCGTCGAGGTAGGTGGCCCGCGCCGAGTCGACCGCGGCGGCCATGTCGGCGAGCAGGAAGCCGAGGCCCTGGTGGTCGACGATCTTCTTGCCGAAGGTCTGCCGCTCTCCTGCGTACTCGACGGCGGCGTCGAGCGCGGCCTGGGCGAGCCCGGTGGCGCACGCGGCGATGCCGAGCCGGCCGCTGTCGAGTGCGGCGAACGCGATCGACAGGCCTTGGCCCTCCTCACCGAGGAGCCGGTCGCTGTCGAGGACGGCGCCGTCCCAGGAGGCCGACGTCGTCGGGATCCCGTGCAGGCCCATCTTCTCCTCCGGCTTCCCGAAGGTCAGACCGTCGGCCTGTCCCGGCGCGAGGAAGCAGGAGATGCCCCGCGAGCCGTCGTCGGTGCGGGCGAAGAGCGCGTAGAAATCGGCCTTGCCGCCGTGGGTGATCCAGGCCTTCTCACCGGTGATCCGGTAGCCGCCGGACTCGTCGCGCTCCGCCCGGCAGCGCAGCGCCGCCGCGTCCGACCCGGCCTGCGGCTCGGAGAGGCTGTAGCCGCCGATCAGCTCACCGGCCAGCATCTTCGGCAGCCACTGCTCCTGCTGCTCGGCGCTGCCGAACGTCGCGACCGGGAAGCACGCCAGGCCGTGCACCGAGGTCGCGACCGCCACGGCGGCCCACCGCGCCGCGAGCTCCTCGAGCACCTGCAGGTAGACCTCGTAGGGCTGTCCGCCGCCGCCGAACTCCTCCGGGTAGGGCAGCCCGAGCAGGCCGGTCTCGCCGAGCGTGGCGAACAGGCCCTCGGGATAGGTCTCGGAGCGCTCGTGGGCATCGACGCGGGTCGCCAGTTCCTTGTCGGCGACCTCGCGCGTCAGCTCGATGAGCGCCCGTGCCTCGTCGGTGGGCAGGAGACGGTCGACCGCCATGGTGCTCCTATCGGTCCTTATCGGTACTGAGAACGGAACGTCAGTACCGATGAGAGTAGCCACGGGCGGCTATGATCGCCAGGTGACGACGGCCGGGACACGCGCGGGCTCCTTCATCCCAGGTGGCCGGGTCCGCCGCGGTGCGGCGCGGCGGGACGAGCTGTTCGACGCGCTGGTCGAACTGCTGCTCGCCGAGGGCTTCAGCGGGTTCACCCTCGACGACGTCGCCGCCCGGCTGCGGTGCTCCAAGCGCACCCTCTACGGGCTCGCGGGCTCCAAGGAGCAGCTGGTGACGGCGGCCGTGGTCCGGTTCTTCCGGTCGGCGACGGGTCACGTGGAGGCGGGCGTCGCGACGGAGAGCGACCCCGCCGACCGGCTCGCGGCCTACCTGCGGGCGGTGGCGGCCCAGCTCGAGCCCGCGTCCGCCCGGTTCTTCGAGGACCTCGCGTCGTTCCCGCCGGCCGCCGAGATCTACGAGCGCAACACCCGCGCGGCGGCCGGGCGGGTGCGGGAGATCATCGCGGAGGGGGTCGAGTCCGGGGCGTTCCGCGACGTGCACGTCGGGCTCGCCGCCGAGGTGATCGCCTCGACGATGGAGGCGATCCAGCAGCGGCGGATCGCGGCGACGACGGGGCTCGCGGACGCCGAGGCCTACGAGCAGCTCGCGACGCTGCTGGTGCGCGGGTTGCGCTCGTAGGGGCCCTGCGCTCGTCGGCGGTCCGCGCTCGTCGGTGGTCCGCGCTCGTCGGTGGTCCGCGCTCGTCGGTGGTCCGCGCTCGTCGGTGATTCAGCTCTTCCGTGCGGTGAACCGGAGGCGCCCGTCGGGCATGAGGCCGACGTCGGGGTCGTCGTCGAAGCCGGCAGCCGTCAACCGGGCGGGCAGTGTTCCCGGGTCGACGACGACCATCGTGTCGCCGATGTGCAGCACCCGGAACCGCAGGCTGAGCTGGGAGTCCACCCCGCGGAACACCCCGCCGGGGCGCAGCACCCGGCAGGCCTGCGCGAAGAGCGCGTCCTGCAGCGCCCGCGACGGGACGTGGTGGAGCATCGTGAAGCAGACGACCGCGGAGAAGCGCCCGTCGGAGAAGGGCAGTGCGGTGCCGTCGCCGTGCACGATCGTCGCCCGGCCCCGGTACTCGCCCTCGAGCCGCGCCGCCGAGGCCTCGTCGACCTCCACGGCCGTCAGGCGGGGCACCCGCCCGACCAGCACCGCCGTCGTCGCGCCATAGCCCGGACCGATCTCCAGGACGTCGTCGCCGAGGTCGACCGCGGCGAGGTCGTCGGGCATCCGGCCCGCGACCTTCGCGGCCCAGTCGGCGGAACTGCAGAGGCGGCGGTGCATCAGGTTCATGGGCACGGTCGACGACGATGCCGCGTCGCCGGCGTCGAGGGAACGCACGGCCCGGAACACGGACGCCGGGCCCGCGCGTGGCGGACCCGGCGTCGTGATCGGATGGCGGAGGATACGGGATTCGAACCCGTGAGGGTGTTACCCCAACACGATTTCCAATCGTGCGCCTTAGGCCGCTCGGCCAATCCTCCGCCGATGAGGGTACAGGCCCGCCTCTCGCCACCGGCGAGGCGGAGGGGCCGGCGGCACCGGCCGACCCCCACCCCGCCGAGCGGCGCCCGGCGGAGCGGTAGAGTCGACCCCGGACCCCGCGCGGCGTCCATCCTGTGAACTCCCCCAGGGCCGGAAGGCAGCAAGGGTCAGCGGGCTCTGGCGGGTGCGCGGGGTCCCCTTTCGTGTTCCGTGCCGGACCTCCGGAGCCGGGCCCACGTCGTCGGACCCCCCGCGTAACCTCGGCGCCGTGGCGGGGACAGCGAACCGAATCGTGAACCCTTCGGGGCTGGGCCGATGAGTCTGGCGCTCTATCGCCGGTACCGGCCGAGCACGTTCGCCGAGGTCGTCGGGCAGGAGCACGTCACCGAGCCGCTGCGCACGGCACTGTCGGCGGGCCGGATCAACCACGCCTACCTGTTCTCCGGTCCGCGCGGCTGCGGCAAGACCTCCAGCGCCCGGATCATGGCGCGCTCGCTGAACTGCGAGCAGGGCCCGACGCCCGACCCGTGCGGCGTCTGCGAGTCGTGCATCGCCCTCGCCCCGAACGGACCGGGGTCGCTCGACGTCACCGAGATGGACGCCGCGAGCCACAACGGCGTGGACGACGCGCGCGAGCTGCGCGACCGCGCGCACTTCGCGCCGGTGAGCTCGCGGTACCGCGTCTTCATCATCGACGAGGCGCACATGGTGACCACGGCGGCGTTCAACGCGCTGCTGAAGGTCGTCGAGGAGCCGCCGGAGCACCTCATCTTCGTCTTCGCGACGACGGAGCCGGACAAGGTCCTGCCGACCATCCGGTCCCGCACGCACCACTACCCGTTCCGGCTGCTGCCGCCGAGCACGCTGCGCGGCCTGCTCGAGCGGATCTGCGGCGAGGAGGAGGTGGCGGTCGAGCCGGCGGTCTACCCGCTCGTGGTCCGGGCCGGCGGCGGCTCGGCGCGTGACTCGCTCTCGGTGCTCGACCAGCTGCTCGCGGGCGCCGACTCCCACGGCGTCACCTACGCGCGCGCGGTCGGGCTGCTGGGGGTCACCGACGTCGCGATCCTCGACGACGTCGTCGACGCCCTCGGCGCGCACGACGGGTCCGCGGTCTTCGGCGCGGTGGACCGGCTCGTCGAGGCGGGGCACGACCCGCGGCGGTTCGCGGCCGACCTGCTCCAGCGCCTGCGGGACCTGATCCTCGTGCACGCGGTGCCCGACGCGGGGGAGAAGGGCCTGGTCGACGTGCCCGCCGACGAGCTCGAGCGGATGGTCGGCCAGGCGCAGCGCCTCGGTCCGGCGGCCCTGGCCCGGCACGCCGAGCTGGTGCACACCGCGCTGACCGAGATGCGCGGGGCGACCGCGCCGCGGCTGCTGCTCGAGCTGGTGTGCGCGCGGATGCTGCTGCCCGCGGCGTCGTCGGAGGACGCTGCGCTGGTGCAGCGCCTCGAGGGCGTCGAGCGGCGCCTGCAGGCCGGGGCCACGGCCGGGGCGGGTGGTCCGCTCGCCGCCGGTGCCGGTCCGGCCGTCCCG
>JAICLN010000314.1 GCA_025925615.1 Actinomycetospora sp.
CCCTCGGCAACCGCTGGCTGGAGATCCTCTGGCACTGCCTGACCAACGGCACGCTCTACGACGAAGCCACCCACGTCGCCAACCGCAACCGCGCTCTTGGACGGGCCGCCTAAGGACGTGGTTGACAGAGGGTGTCTCACGACGCGACCTCGACCCGCCGGATGACGATGTTGCCGTCCTGGGAGCGGGCGTGGACCGAGACGGTCTCGTCGAAGCCGCCCGGGTCGTCGCGGGGCGTGAGGTCGTTGGTGATCCGGCCCTCGGTGTCGACGTCGAGCCAGGCCGCGCTGGTGGCGGCGATCCCGACCTCGAGGCGGCCGTGGGCGCTGGTCAGCGACACCTCCCCGCGCGCGGCGCGACCGACCCGGACGCTGCCGTAGGCGGTCCGGACCCGCGCGCCGGCCTGGACCACCTCGACGTCGACGTTCCCGTACGAGCCGGTGAGCCGGGCCTCGCCGACGATCTCGTCGACTCCGATGGCGCCGTACTTACTGCGCAGGTCCGCCGCACCGCCGATGCGGTGGACGCGCACCCCGCCATGGTCGGAGACCATGTCCGCGTCGCCGTCGACCGTCCCGGTGACACGCGCCTGGCCGTAGCCGACGGTCAGGGCGGCCGACGCGGCGTCCTCGAGCCGGACGTCGCCGTAGCGGGCCTGCACGGTGCAGTCGCCGAGGCGGCCCTCGGTGCGGACGCCGCCGTAGCCGGACACCACGGTGAGCGCGGAGCCGGCGGGCAGGGCGATCTCCACCTCGATCGAGCGGCCGGGCGTCCTCGGGGTGAGCTTGCCGAGCAGACCGAGCGACGGGCCGGTGACGCGGAGCTGTCCCCCGGAGTACTCGACGCGCACGGCCTCGGCCCGCGCGCGGTCCTCGGGGGCGCTGTGCACCTCGACGGTCGTGTCGCCGCGCTCCGACGCGACGACGTGGAGCTCGCCGATCGGCAGCTCGATGGTCGCGCTGACCGGTTCCGGAGTCTCGTACGTGGGCATGGGTCATCGCCTCCTCGGCACCGTGCTGGTGCCGTGAGTGGGGTTGTCAGTCTGGTCGGTGGGCTAGGCGAACCAGCCGACGCGGCCCCGCTCACGCGACGGCGGGGGCTGCGGGGGCTGGTCGAGCGCGGCCGTGGCCACACGGGTCAGCCAGGTGTTGACGGACAGGCCGTCCCGGCCGGCGGCTTCCTCGATCCGCGCCTTCAGACTCTCGGGCGGCCGGAAGTTGATGCGCCCGACCGGGCCGCCGTCGGCGTCGGACGGGGCAGCCGACGGTGGGGCTGGTGAGGTTGACGACGGTGCTGTCGATGGCGCCACGGTGGCGCCGGGGGTCGTGACGACGAAGTCGGGGTCGGCCCCGCGCAGGCGCAGGTGCACCGAGCCCGGGACGAGGTCGAGCGTGATCTCGTCGGCGGCGGCGGCCAGCGCCTCGAGCAAGACCAGACGGACCGCGGAATCCAGCGGGGCCACCAGCCGCTCGGCGACCTCCCGGACGTCCTCGCCCGCGACCTCGCTGATGGCCCCGAACTCGCTCCGCAGTCGATCGACGTACCCACCCAACTCCATGGCGCCACTGTGGCGCACTATGGCGTCACAGTCAAACGTCGAGACGCTGGATGGCGCACCGTGGCGCCACCAGCCCCGGTCAACGGAGCGTGGACACGGCCTCCTGCAGAGCGAGGGCGTCGTACGGGGCGTGGCCCTCGGCGTCGTTGTCGAAGTAGACGAGGACCTCGCGCGGCCCGCTCGGCGGCGGCTCCGACGGAGCGATCGTGTCCGGCGTGGCCGGCGCCTCGCCCGCCGCCCACGCGGCGACCTTCCCCGCCCAGCCGTCGATGGCGGCCGCGTCGTAGCCGCTGCGGTAGAGCTCCTCGTGCCCGTGGAGCCGCACGTAGACGAGGTCCGCGGTGACGTCGTCGAAGCATGGGAACTCGCCGGCGCCGTCGGAGACGACGAGGGCCACGTCGTAGGAGCGCAGGAGTGCGACGAGCTCGGGGGTGCGGAAGCTCGGGTGGCGGACCTCGAGCGCGTGGCGCATCGGTCGGTCCTCGTCGGTGACGGTGCAGGGGTCCGGGACCCGGTCGGTGTGGTCGGCCGCGAGCACGGCGGCCGCCCCGGTGGAGCGCGGCAGCAGCCGCAGGAAGCCCTCGATCCGCTCCGGGTCCCACCCCAGGTTCGGAGGCAGCTGCCAGAGCACCGGGCCGAGCTTGGGCCCGAGCGCCAGCAGGCCCGAGGCGAGGAACCGGCCGAGCGGCACCTCGACGTCCCGCAACTTCTTCATGTGGCTGATGTAGCGGCTGCCCTTCACCGCGAACCGGAAGTCCTCGGGTGTCGCGGCCGCCCAGGTGCGGAACGACGAGGCCCGCTGCAGCGAGTAGAAGGTGCCGTTGACCTCGGCGGTGTCCAGCCGGGCGGCGAGGTGGGAGAGGCGGCGGCGCCGCGCCAGCCCCTCCGGGAAGAACGTGCCCGCCCAGGAGTCGTAGGTCCAGCCCGAGGTACCTACGCGCACGCGGCCCCGCCCGGTCCCGGCCATCGCTCCCGATCGTAGGCCGGGTGTTGCGCGGGGGGCATCGCGTGATGCACAGCGGCGATTGGATCCGGTGGGGCGCCGCGCCGCACAGTGGTCCGGTGACCTCCTCGAGCCCCTCCCCCGCGGCCCTGATCACCGGCGGGACCAGCGGGATCGGCCTCGCGACCGCCCAGCTGCTGCACCAGCAGGGGTACGCGGTGGCGGTCACCGGCGCGAACCCGGAGACGCTCGCCGCCGCCCGTGCGGAACTGCCGGACGACGTCCTCGTGCTGGTCGCCGACTCGCGATCGCTCACCGACGCCGACCGCGTCGCCGAGGAGGTCGGCGTCCGCTTCGGCGGGCTCACGGCGCTGTTCCTCAACGCGGGCATCAGCCGCGCCGCGCCGGTGCCGGCCGTCGACGAGGCCCTCTGGGACGAGCTGTTCGCCGTGAACACCAAGGGCGCCTTCTTCACCCTGCAGAAGACGCTGCCGCTGCTCGGCGGACGGCGCGTCGGTCGTCGTCACGGTGGGGGTCGGGGTGACCCGCGGCCTGGCGGGCGGGAGCGCCACCGCCGCCAGTCGTGGTGCCCTGCTGGCGATGGTGCCCTCGCTGGCCGCCGAACTGGCGCCGCGCCGCATCCGCGTCAACGCGGTGAGCCCCGGCGCCGTCGAGACCCCGATCTGGGGCAAGACGGGAGCCACGCCCGCCGAGGTCTCGGCGACGAAGGCGTCGTTGGCGTCCGGGATCCCGTTCGGTCGGTTCGGCACCGCCCGCGAGGTGGCGGAGACGGTGGCGTTCCTCTCGGGCGACGGTGCCGCGTACGTCACCGGACAGCACATCGTCGTCGGGGGCGGGCTGTGAGCTGAGCTGGGAGGATCGCCGGGTGGTCGCACTGGTCGCCGGGGTCGTCGGTCTGGTCGTCGTGACCGCGACGGTCCGCGCGGGCGCCCGGCGCACCGGGGTGCCCGACCCGATCGCGCTGCTCCTCGTCGGCGTCGGCCTGTCCTTCGTGCCCGGGCTGCCGGACTACCGGATCGACCCGGACCTGGTCCTCGTCGTCGTGCTGCCGGTCCTGCTCTACTGCGCCGGGTTCGCGGCGTCGCTCCCGGCGTTCCGCATCCACCTGCGCCCGATCCTGCTGCTCTCGGTCGGGCTGACGATCGTCTCCGCGCTCGTCGTCGGCGGCGTCGCCGCGGCGCTGGTGCCCGGTCTCGGGTTCGCCGCGGCGTGCGCGCTCGGCGCGGTGGTGGCCCCGCCCGACGCCGTCGCGGCCACCGCCATCGCCCGCACCATCCGGCTGCCCCGGCGGGTGGTGGCGCTGCTCGAGGGCGAGAGCCTGTTCAACGACGCGGCCGCGCTCACCGTGCTCTCCGTGGCGGTCGGCGCCGTGGCGGGCGACACGCTGTCCTTCCCCGAGGCCGTCGGGCGCTTCCTCCTGGTGAGCGTCGGTGGCCTGGTGGCCGGCGCGATCGCGGCCGTCGTCGTCGGTTGGGTCCGGGCGCGGGTCACCCACCCCTACACCGACGTCGTCGTCTTCCTCGTCGCCCCGTTCGTGGCCTACCTGCCGGCCGAGGAGCTCGGGGCCTCCGGGCTGGTCGCGGTGGTCGTGGCCGGGCTCTACCTCGGCCACCGCGCGACGACGATCATGGAGCCGGCCGCCCGGGTGGTCACCGGCGCGGTGCGCACCGCGGTGTCCTGGCTGCTCGAGGGCATGGTGTTCCTCGTGGTCGGGCTCCAGCTGCGCAACGTGCTGAGCGGGATCAGCGGGATGGCACCCCTGGCCGTCGCGGGGGTGGCGGTGGCGGTCGTGGGGACGCTCGTCGTCGTGCGGTTCGCGTGGGTGGTCCTCGCCGAGCAGGGACTCGCGACCGTCCTGCACCGGCGCCATGCGTCCTGGTCGGAGACGACGCTGACGGCGTGGGCGGGGATGCGCGGGGCGGTCTCCCTCGCGGCCGTGCTCACCCTGCCCGTCGCCCTGCCCGACGGCCGCGCGTTCCCGCAGCGCGACCTCATCGTCTTCGTGACCTTCGTCGTCATCCTCGCGACCCTGCTCGGGCAGGGACTGACCCTGCCGACGCTCGCGCGGCGCCTCCCGGGGGCGCGGGGGGAGGTCGTCGAGGAGGCGCAGGAGGAGGCCCGGGCCCGGCGGCTGGCCGCGGACGCCGCGCTGGAGTGCCTCGAGGGGCGCGAGGGCGAGGCGCCGGGGCGCCGGCCCCAGGGCGAGCGGGTGCGGCGCAGC
>JAICLN010000334.1 GCA_025925615.1 Actinomycetospora sp.
CGACAGCTCGGTCGAGCTCGTCGAGCCGATCATGGGGGTGCGGTTCTGGGACCCGGCGGTCGCGGTGGAGACCGAGGACGTCACCGTCGGCTGGGAGGAGGGACGCCCCGTCTCGCTGAACGGGGAGCGGTTCGACGACCCCGTGGCGCTCGTCGAGCGGGCGAACGCGATCGGTGGCCGGCACGGGCTGGGCATGTCCGACCAGATCGAGAACCGGATCATCGAGGCCAAGTCGCGCGGTATCTACGAGGCACCCGGGATGGCCCTGCTCTGGATCGTCTACGAGCGGCTGCTGAACGCCATCCACAACGAGGACACGATCGCGAACTACCACAACGAGGGCCGCCGCCTCGGCCGGCTGCTCTACGAGGGCCGCTGGCTCGACCCGCAGTCGATCATGCTGCGCGAGAGCCTCACCCGGTGGATCGGGCGGACCATCACCGGCGAGGTGACCCTGCGGCTGCGGCGCGGCGAGGACTACTCGATCCTGCGCACCGAGGGCCCCACGCTCTCCTACCACCCGGCCAAGCTCTCGATGGAGCGCACCGAGGACGCCGCGTTCGGCCCGGTCGACCGCATCGGGCAGCTGACGATGCGCAACCTCGACATCGCCGACTCGCGCGAGAAGCTCGAGCAGTACGCCGCGATGGGTCAGCTGACCGGCCAGGCGGCCTTCGTCGGGGAGATCGAGCAGGGGCGGGCCGACCAGATCGCGGGCCGCGGCGAGGGCGACGAGGTCGACGAGACCGCCCTCGAGCGCGCGGCGATGGAGAGCGGCACGGACTAGGTGGGCGAAGCCCTCGTGAGCACTTTCCGGGGTTATAGCCCCGGAAAGTGCTCACATGGCCGCAGGCCACCTACGGGTTACAGGTGATCTCGGGCTCCGGGTTGTAGCGCACGGTCCGGGGCTCGGTCTTCGTCTCGCCGGTCTTCACGTCCTTGAGGACGCGGGTGTCGGTGATGGTGAAGCCGTCGACGCCCTTCGAGGGCTTGCACTTCGGGTTCTCGGGGAGGTTGCGCACCCCGGCGGGCACCGGGTTCGTGCGCGGCCCGGTCTGCGACGTCACGTCGTAGCGCTTCTGCCCGAGGATCTGGACCTTGATCGACGACGGGGTCCAGAGCGTCCGGATGAGGATCGGCGTGGTCCCGTCGTTGCGGAACTTCAGGTCGATCGCGCCCTCGAAGACCGTGGCCTCGCGCCCGGCCGGGTAGCGGCTGATGGAGTAGCTGTGCTCCTTGTGCTCGACCTCGTCGAGCCCGGCGAAGTACGTGGCGTTGTAGAGCGTCGTCGCGAACTGCGAGATGCCGCCGCCGATCCCGCGGGCCGGCACCCCGTCCTCGATGATCCCGGCCTCGACGTAGCCCTGGCTCGCGTCGCGGGGGCCGGTGAACCCGTTCAGGCTGAACGTGTCGCCGGGCGCCACGGTCGCGCCGTTGACCTGCTCGGCGACCCGCTTGATGTTCTGCCCGGAGTCGGCCGCGAAGCCTCCTGTCTGGAACTCCCCGATGACGGTGGCCGGGCCGATGGCCTGGAGCGCCTCGGTGGTGACCTTCGGCGGCGTCGTCGTGTAGACCGCGTTGACGGCACGGCCGGTCGCGGGCGGCGGCGCGGCCGGGGTCGCGGGCGGGGTGGCGCCCGGCGGGACCGGCGGCGGGGTGAAGGTCGTGGGCGGGGTGGCGTCGGCCGGCTTCGCCAGGGCCTCGACGAGGCCCGTGAACGTCTTCGGGTAGTCGATCTTCCGGCCGGTCACGGCGGGGACGACGGTCGCGGCGGCGCCGGCGAAGGAGAACGTGGCGTCCTTCGGCTCGGCCTCGGTGGAGCCCAGGTCGCGGTCGGCGACGGTCTGGGCGGCCGGCACGTCGACGCGCGGTCGCAGACCGCCGGCCCCGTCGGGGTCGAACTTGAGGAAGGTGCCGATCTCGGTCGGGCTGAGCGTCGCGTTGCGCCCGGTGCCGACCACGTACGCGGGCCCGGCGACGGCGGGCTGCGCGACGTCGCGCATCGCGGTGTCGATGCCGTCCTGGGTCACCGACACCGGCTGCTGCGTCACGGGCAGCGCGACGGGGGTCGGGTCGAGCCAGTGCTCGAGGACGACGCCGGGTGCGGCCGCGGCGTCGACGACGTGGCCGGGGGCGGAGGGCACGGGCACCGGACGGCTGCCGTCGAAGCGGATCGTGCCCTCGACCGAGGGGCGGTCGAGCTGCGGGCGGGCCCGGTCGATCGCCTGGCCGACCGCGACGGGGTTGCCCTTGCTGATCGGGGCGACATCGCGGTCGGAGAAGAAGGAGGCCAGGCGGCGCAAGGGGTTCAGCGGCTGCTCGCCCGCCTCGTCGATCGTGGCGTCGACGTCCAGGTCGAGCCCGGCCGAGCGCGGGTCGATCACGGAGGTCGCGGCCTCCGGTCCGGTGCCCGCCACCAGCGTCACCGGGCGGCTGACCCGCGGGTCGAGCTGGTCGCGCAGGGCGTTCTCTGCGGCGAGGCGGTTCATGCCGCCGATCTCGACCCCGGCCACCGTCACGCCGCGCGGTACGTCGGTCGCCGAGACGAGGAGGTCCACGACGTAGAGCAGCGCGAGCAGGCCGACGACGGCGCCGCCGCCGATCAGCAGCTTCTTGCGGGTCCGCTTCCCCCCGCCCCCGGGCTCGTCACCCCGCGCCTCGGGAGCGCCCGCGGGTCCCGCGACCGGGGACATCTGAACCGTCGCGGCCGCGTCGGGGTCCGGTGGCTCGGCCGCCAGCGACCGGGTCGCGTCCCCGTCGAACGGGTCGGCGTCGGTCCTGGTGCCGCCCGGCGGCGTCGGGTTCGGAGGAGTCGTCACAGGTAGAGCCCCGTCCCGCTCGTCGGCTCGATGTTCTCGCTGGCCACCGCGTGCAGGTCGCGCTCGCGCAGGACGACGAACGTCTTGCCGTCGACCTCGACCTCGGCATGGTCGTCGGGCCCGTAGAGGACGCGGTCGCCGAGCTTGACCGTCCGCACGTGGTTCCCGGTGCCGTGGACCTCGCCCCAGGACAGCCGCTTCGACACCGAGGCGGTCGCCGGGATCACGATGCCGCCGGTGCTCCGGCGCTCGCCCTCACCGGGGGTCGGCGAGACGAGCACGCGGTCGTGCAGCATCTGGATCTCCAGACGGGGGTCCGACACGCCGGAATCGTACGGGGAGCCCGGTTCGCCCTCCTCCGCCGGTCCGTCCCACTCGCGACGGGCACGATCCCGGGCACGAAGAAGCCCCGTGGCTCTGCCAGGTCGGGGGTCCGGCAGCGCCACGGGGCTCGTGATGGGTGTCGCCCGGAGCCCGACGTTCGTTACCGCTCTGCGCAGGTTCACTCGTGCGGGCCAGTGCACGCCCGAATGCCCACGCTCCGTGCCCGGACTACGTCCGAGGGGTCAGTGACGTCCGAGCAGGAAGCGCCCGAAGTGCGGGACGGTGAACGCGATCCAGCCGCGCTCGGCAGAGAACACGAGGCCCTTGCGCAGCAGGCTGTCCCGGGCCGGGGAGAGCGACGACGCGCGCTTGCCCAGGTGCTTCGCGAGGGCCGACGTGAGCACCGCCTCGTCGGAACCCTCCGCCAGCTCGGCCATGCCCTGCAGGTAGTCCCGTTCGGCCGGAGTGGCGCGCTCGTAGCGCGAGCCGAAGAACCCGACGGCGAGCTCGGCGCCGGCGTCGGGCGCCGCGACCCGCACGTCCTCGGCGTCGATCGGGCTCTGCACGGCCGCGTCCCAGGCGGCCTTGCCGTACGCCTGGACGAAGTAGGGGTAGCCGCCGGAGACCTCGTAGAGCGCGTCGAGCGCCGCTTCGGTCAGCTTCGCCTCCTCGCGCTCCGCCGGGGCGGTCAGGGCGAAGTCGGCGTCGGCGCGGTCGAGCTGCCCGATGCGCACGTAGCGGAAGAGCCGCTCGGAG
This sequence comes from Actinomycetospora sp., assembly GCA_025925615.1. GTDB lineage: Bacteria > Actinomycetota > Actinomycetes > Mycobacteriales > Pseudonocardiaceae > Actinomycetospora. The sequence continues at coordinate 3,900 of JAICLN010000334.1, forward strand.
TACGACTTCGAGGCCGAGAGCACCGCGGGCAGGTGCGGCAGGCCGGCGCCGACGACGACGAGCGGCGCGCCCGACTGGGAGAGCTCGTGGCACGCCGCGCACAGGGCCGAGACGTCGTCGATCTGGAGGTCCTGCATCTCGTCGATGAG
>JAICLN010000206.1 GCA_025925615.1 Actinomycetospora sp.
CAGGAGGAGTTCTTCCACACCTTCAACACCCTCCACAACGCGAACAAGCAGATCGTCGTCTCCTCCGACCGGCCGCCCAAGCGGCTGGAGACGCTCGAGGACCGGCTCCGCACCCGCTTCGAGTGGGGCCTGATCACCGACATCCAGCCGCCCGAGCTCGAGACGCGCATCGCGATCCTGCGCAAGAAGGCGGCCGGCGAGCGGATGGCGGCCCCGCCCGAGGTCCTGGAGTTCATCGCCGACCGCATCGAGCGCAACATCCGCGAGCTCGAGGGCGCCCTCATCCGCGTCACCGCGTTCGCCTCGCTCAACCGGCAGCCGATCGACCTGCAGCTCGCCGAGATCGTGCTGCGCGACCTCATCCCCGACTCCCGGCAGTCGGAGATCACCGCACCGACGATCATGGCGGTGACGGCCGAGTTCTACGGGGTGTCGATCGACGACCTCACCGGCCCGGGGAAGACCAAGGCACTGGCCCTGTCGCGCCAGATCGCGATGTACCTCTGCCGCGAGCTCACCGACCTCTCACTGCCCCGCATCGGGCAGACGTTCGGGAACCGCGACCACACCACGGTCATGCACGCGGACAAGAAGATCCGCAAGGAGATGGCCGAGCGGCGCCGGACCTACGAGCAGGTCCAGGAGCTCACCGCCCGCATCAAGCAGCGCGCCCGGGGCTGAGCCCGCGCCGTACGCGTCCGGGGCGCCCGTCGCGCGCTCCAGTGTGGCCGCCGGCGGTCGACGCGCGCCGCTCATCGGCAGAATCTGCACACATCGTCACGATCGCCGGGCTCCGGGACGCCACACGGACGCCGACGGCCCCGATCGGAAGCACCGCCCGGCCGATCCCCGCCCCGGAGAGCCCGCCCACCGCGGGTCCGTTGCGCTCCGCAGTCGTTCGACTCCCGATCGACCCACAGCTGGGGACAAGTCTGTGGACACCTGCCCTCGGACCCGTGGACGGAGCGGGCGTGAGTGCGGCCCGGCGGACGTTGTCCACCCCACACACCGATCCGTCCCCGGATCCGGGCACGGTCCGTGGCCGCCCTCCACACCCGTCCCCGGCACCCCACCTGCGACGACGCCGGCACTCCACAGCGCCCACAGGACCTACTGTCACTGCTGTTCTTCTTCTCTTGGAGAACAACAGAAGACCAGGGTTGGGGACCGTTGACGGGTTCGTCCCTGCACAGGGCCGGAGTGTCGGACCCCCCTGTCAGGCTCTACCGTGACCGCCAACCGGATCCGGCCCCGACACCCCGGCCGAGAGACGTCCGATCCCTGGAGGACAGCGATGAAGTTCCGCGTGGAGCGTGACGCCTTCGCCGACGCGGTGGCCTTCGTCGCGCGCAGCCTGCCGAGCCGGGCGCCGGTGCCGGTCCTCGGCGGCGTCCTGCTCGACGCGGCGGACGAAGGCACGCTGACGGTCTCCGGGTTCGACTACGAGGTGTCGGCGCGGGTCGAGGTCGCCGCGATGATCGGCGACGGCGGGCGCGCCCTGGTCTCCGGACGCCTGCTCGCCGACATCACGCGGTCCCTGCCGCCGCACCCGGTCGACGTCACCGTCGAGGGTCCGCGCGCCTCGCTGACCTGCGGCAACGCCCGCTTCAGCCTCCCGACGATGTCCGCCGAGGACTACCCGCAGCTCCCGGAGATGCCCCCGATCGTCGGCGAGCTCGCCCCCGATGTCTTCGCCAGGGCCGTCTCGCAGGTGGCCGTGGCCGCCGGCCGGGACGACACGCTGCCCATGCTGACCGGCATCCGGGTCGAGATCGACGGGCCGTCGCTGACGATGGCCGCGACCGACCGTTTCCGGTTGGCGGTGCGGGAGTTCACCTGGGAGCCCGGCGAGGGCGGCCCGGCGACCCCCGAGGGCGAGACCACCGCGATCCTCGCGCCGGCGAAGACGCTCTCCGAGGCGGCGAAGACCCTCACCTCGTCCGGCTCGAAGATCGAGCTCGCCCTCGGTCGCGGCGACGGCCTGCTGGGGCTCTCCGGCGGCGGCCGGCGCTCCACCACGCGGCTCCTCGACGCCGAGTTCCCGCGCTACCGCCAGCTGCTGCCCAAGGAGCACACCTCGGCGGCCGTCGTGGAGATCGTCCCGCTCGTCGACGCCATCAAGCGCGTCTCCCTGGTCGCCGAGCGCGGCACCCAGGTCCGGTTGGAGTTCGAGGAGGGCTCGCTGCGGCTGACCGCCGGCGGGGACGACGAGGGCAGCGCCGAGGAGCAGCTCCCGTGCTCGTTCGCGGGCGAACCGCTGACCATCGCGTTCAACCCGGGGTACCTGCTCGACGGGCTCGGCGCGCTCGGCTCGGACGCCGCGCACCTGTCGTTCACCACCCCCAGCCGCCCGGCGCTGCTGCGCCCGGCGTCCCTGGCGGGCGAGGACGGGGCCGGCGAGGACGAGGTCGCCGCCGACGAGGCCTCGACGACGGCCGTCGAGCCGGGCCCGGGAGGCGACGTCGACCTCCCCGAGCCGCGGCCGGGCTACCTGTACCTGCTCATGCCGGTCCGCCTGCCGGGCTGAGCACCTCTGGCCGGAGCCGTGATCACGGCGGCCCGGGCGGGTAGGAAGGGATCGGGCCCGGGCCGACGGCGCGGGTGCAGGGGACCGGTGGCGACGAGGGAGCGGATCGCGGTGCAGCTGGGGATGGTCGGGCTCGGCCGGATGGGCGGCAACATGGCCGAGCGGCTCCGCGCCGCCGGCCACGAGGTCGTCGGGTACGCCAACGACGGCTCCGGGGACGTGCAGTCCCTCGACGAGCTGGTCAAGGCGCTCTCGGCGCCGAGGACGGTGTGGCTCATGGTGCCCTCGGGCGAGGCCACCCACTCGACGGTGCGCAGCCTCGGCGATCTCCTCGAGGAGGGCGACCTCGTCGTCGACGGCGGCAACAGCCGCTTCACCGACGACACGGTCCACGCGGAGCTGCTCGCCGGGCACGGCGTCCGCTATGCCGACTGCGGCGTCTCGGGCGGGGTCTGGGGACGCACCGAGGGCTACGGCCTCATGGCGGGCGGCGACGCCGCGGACATCGAGCGGCTCATGCCGCTCTTCGACGCGCTGCGCCCCGAGGGACCGCGCGAGGAGGGCTTCGCGCACGCCGGCCCGGTCGGGGCCGGGCACTACGCGAAGATGGTCCACAACGGGGTCGAGTACGGCCTCATGCAGGCCTACGCCGAGGGCTACGAGCTGCTCTCGGCCGGCGGCCCCGTGACCGACGTCGGCGCCGTGATGAAGGCGTGGAGCCGCGGCACCGTCGTGCGGAGCTGGCTGCTCGACCTCATGGTCCTGGCCCTCGAGGCCGACCCGCACCTCGACCAGATCACCGGCTACGCGGACGACTCCGGCGAGGGCCGCTGGACCGTGGACGAGGCGATCGTGCACGCGGTGCCGCTGCCGGTCATCTCGGCGGCCCTGTTCGCGCGGTTCGCCTCCCGCCAGGTCGACTCGCCCGCGATGAAGGCGGTCGCCGCGCTCCGGGCCCAGTTCGGTGGCCACGCCACCCACAAGGCCGGGGAGGCCGCGAACGAGCCGCCGACGGGCGGCTAGACGCTCTGCCGGGCACGCGGAGCGGCGGGAGGACGACCTGGGCGAGCGGGGCGGCGGGAAGAGCACCGGGGCGAGCGGAGCGACGGGACGACGGATGTACGTGAGGGAGCTGTCGGTCACCGACTTCCGGTCCTGGCCGCAGGCCGACCTCCAGCTCGCGCCCGGGGTCACCGTGCTCGTCGGGGCCAACGGGCAGGGCAAGACCAACCTCGTCGAGGCCGTGGGCTACCTCGCCACGCTCTCCTCGCACCGCGTGTCCTCAGACGCGCCCCTGGTCCGCCGGGGCGCGTCGGCGGCGGTGGTGCGGGCGACCGCGGTCAACGACGGCCGTGAGCTGACCGTCCAGGTCGAGATCCAGCCGGGGAAGGCGAACCGCGCCCGGGTCAACCGCTCGCCCGTGCCGCGACCCCGGGAGATCCTCGGCATCGTGCGGACGGTGGTGTTCGCCCCCGAGGACCTCGCCCTGGTGCGGGGCGACCCCGGGGAGCGGCGGGGATTCCTCGACGACCTCCTCGTGGCCCGTGCCCCGCGCTGGGCCGGGGTGCGCGGCGAGTACGACAAGGTGCTGCGCCAGCGCTCGGCGCTGCTCAAGTCGGCCCGCTCGGCGCGGGGCGCCCGGGAGGCCGGGACCCTCGACGTCTGGGACGCCCACCTCGCGCGGAGCGGGGCCTCCCTCGTCGCGGCCCGCATCCTCCTCACCCGGGCCCTGGCCCCGCACGTGACCGCGGCCTACGCGGACGTCGCGCCGGAGTCGGTGCCGGTGGGCGCGCGCTACCGCTCGCGGGTCGAGGCCGTCGACGCGTTCGCCGCGACACCGACCGGGGACGCGGGGGCCGGCGGCGACGCGGGGACCGGCGCCGACGACGTCACCGGCGGGGCCGACCACGCCGCCCTCGCCGCGGAGGTCGAGACCGCCCTGCTCGAGGAGATCGGGCGCCGGCGCGACCAGGAGATCGAGCGCGGGGTGTGCCTCGTGGGCCCGCACCGCGACGATCTCGAGCTCACCCTGGGCGACGGACCGGCCAAGGGCTACGCCAGCCACGGCGAATCCTGGGCCCTCGCCCTGGCGCTGCGTCTGGGGGGGTTCGAGCTGCTGCGCCTCGAGGGGAGCGAGCCGGTGCTGATCCTCGACGACGTCTTCGCCGAGCTCGACGCCCGCCGTCGGGACGCCCTCGCCCGGACGGCCGCACGCGCCGAGCAGGTCCTGGTGACGGCCGCGGTGGACGACGATGTACCGGCCGTGCTCGAGGGAGCACGCTTCGTGATCGAGGACGGCACTGTGCGTGACCAGGTGACGTCGTGTCGGATGATCAGGGGGTCGGCTGGTGAGCCGAATCGGTGAAGAATCCCCGGAATCTGGGGACAGACCTGTGGATGCTGTGGACAACCATGTCCGCGGCGCCCGTCCCCGCGCCATCTCCCGACCGGATCCGGGGGCTGACCTGCGCCGTGGGGACGCCGAGGCCGTCCACACCCCGGGCACGGACCGCGATGCGGTGGTCCTCCCGCCCGCGCGTCTCGGTCCGAAGGGCCACACGGTCGGCGGCCGGGCGGACACCGAGGGTTCCGGACGGGACCCGGTGGAGTCCACCTCGACCGGGTCGCCCGAGGACGGCGGGACCCCCGCCGGCACAACCCCCGGCGCCGACGGGGACGCCCCGCGGGGCTCCGACATCGCCCGGGCCGCCCTCGAGGCGGCCCGGGCCCGGCACGCCGAGCGCGGCGGCGCCGCCCCGCAGCGCCGCGTCCTGCGCGGCGGCCCGTCCGACGGCACCCGCCGTCGTCGGCGCGGCTGGTCCGGCGCGGGAGCGGACGACCGCGACCCCCAGACCATCGGCCGGATCGCGTCCCGCATCTCGACGGCGCGGGGATGGGCGCCGAACCTCGCGAACGGCTCCGTGTTCGGCCGCTGGCCCGAGCTCGTCGGCCCGGAGGTCGCCGAGCACGCGACGCCGACCGCGCTGCGCGACGGCGAGCTCACCGTGCAGGCCGACTCCACGGCCTGGGCCACCCAGCTGCGGCTGCTGCAGCGCCCGCTGCTGGCGCAGATCGCGGCGGGGCTCGGCCACGGGATCGTGACCCGCATGCGCATCCAGGGCCCGACGGCGCCGAGCTGGCGACGGGGCCCCCGGCACGTCCGCGGCCGGGGTCCGCGCGACACGTACGGCTGAGCGCCCGCTGTCCGCGCCCAGGACGCCGACAGCGCCCGCGTCGGGCGGTCGGACCCTCCGACGGTTCCGCCAGGCCGTCTGCGACGCGCTCAACAGGCGGACCGGCCCATTCTGGCGGAGCCCGACCAGTAGACTGTGAGGTGTAGTGCGACGCGGTCGGTACCGAGGGTGCCGTCCGACGGCGCACGGACCGCTCAGGTAGGGAGACATAGACGCTCGTGGCTGCCGCGAAGAAGAACAACGACTACAGCGCGTCGTCCATCACCGTCCTCGAGGGTCTCGAGGCGGTGCGCAAGCGCCCCGGCATGTACATCGGGTCCACCGGTGAGCGCGGCCTGCACCACCTCATCTGGGAGGCCGTCGACAACTCGGTCGACGAGGCGATGGCGGGCTACGCCACCACGGTCTCCGTGACGCTGCAGGCCGACGGCGGGATCGCCGTGGTCGACGACGGGCGCGGCATCCCGGTCGGCGAGCACCCGGTCGAGAAGAAGCCCGCCGTGGAGATGGTCATGACCATGCTCCACGCCGGCGGCAAGTTCGACGACAAGTCCTACGCGGTCTCCGGAGGGCTGCACGGCGTCGGCATCAGCGTCGTCAACGCCCTGTCCACGGCGCTCGACGTCGAGATCCACCTCGACGGCCAGATCTGGACCCAGCACTACGACCACTCGGTTCCCGGCCCGCTCACCCAGGCCGGGAAGACGCGCAGGACCGGGACGTCGATCACCTTCTGGGCCGACCCGGACATCTTCGAGACCACGACCTACAACCTCGAGACGATCTCGCGCCGGCTGCAGGAGATGGCCTTCCTGAACAAGGGCCTCACCATCGTGCTCCGCGACGAGCGCAAGCCCGAGGGCAGCGACGGCGAGAGCGAGGTCGTCGACGACGCGCCCGACGCCGAGGGCTACGTCGCGAAGGTCAAGGAGCGGACCTTCCACTACCCGGGCGGTCTCGAGGACTTCGTCGCGCACATCAACCACGCGAAGGACCCGATCCACAAGAAGCCGGTGGCGTTCCAGGCGGAGGGCACCGGCCACCAGGTCGAGGTCGCGATGCAGTGGAACTCCGGCTACTCCGAGTCGGTCTACACCTTCTGCAACACCATCAACACCACCGAGGGCGGCACCCACGAGGAGGGCTTCCGCTCCGCGCTGACCACCACGGTGAACCGGTACGCCCGCGACAAGAAGCTCATCAAGGACAAGGACCCGGCGCTGACCGGCGACGACATCCGCGAGGGCCTCGCCGCCATCGTCTCCGTGAAGGTCGCCGAGCCGCAGTTCGAGGGCCAGACCAAGACGAAGCTCGGTAACACCGAGGTGAAGTCCTTCGTCCAGCGCGTCTGCAACGAGTGGCTCTCGGACTGGTTCGAGCGCAACCCGGCCGAGGCCAAGACGATCATCAACAAGGCGGTCGGCTCGGCCCAGGCGCGGATGGCCGCCCGCAAGGCCCGCGAGCTCGTGCGCCGCAAGACCGCGGGCGACCTCGGCGGCCTGCCGGGCAAGCTCGCCGACTGCCGGTCGAACGACCCGACGCGCACCGAGGTGTACGTCGTCGAGGGCGACTCGGCGGGCGGCTCGGCGAAGTCCGGGCGCGACTCGATGTTCCAGGCGATCCTGCCCATCCGCGGCAAGATCATCAATGTCGAGAAGGCCCGGATCGACCGCGTCCTCAAGAACAACGAGGTCCAGTCGATCATCACGGCGCTGGGCACCGGCATCCACGACGAGTTCGACCTCTCCAAGCTGCGCTATCACAAGATCGTGCTGATGGCCGACGCCGACGTCGACGGCCAGCACATCCGGACGCTGCTGCTCACGCTGCTGTTCCGCTTCATGCGGCCGCTGGTGGAGAACGGTCACGTGTTCCTGGCGATGCCCCCGCTGTACAAGATCAAGTGGGGTGGCCGAGGCGTGG
>JAICLN010000254.1 GCA_025925615.1 Actinomycetospora sp.
CGCAGCGCGCCACCCCGGTGCACTACGACGACTACACGGTCTTCCGCTCGCCCTTGTCCGACTTCGTCGCCGAGGCCGAACAGCACGGATGGCTGGACCGGATCGATCTCGTGGCGCGTGGGGACACCATTCGGCTCTAGGTGCGCTCCGCGCTCGTGAGCACTTTCCCGTGCTATACCCCCGGAAAGTGCTCACAAGGCCGGAGGCCACCTATCGCGCCAACGTCTCCCGCGGACTACAGCCGTAGACCTCCCGGTACGTCACGGAGAAACGCCCGGGGTGGGTGAAGCCCCACCGTGAGGCGATGCCGTGCACGGTGTCGCCGCGGGTCGGGTCGGCCTCGCGCAGGTCGCGGTGGGCGCCCTCGAGGCGCACGCGGGCGAGGTACTCCGTCGGGCTCTGGTCGCGGTGGCGGCGGAACGCGTCCTGCAGCCCCCGGGGCCCGATCCCCGCCGCCCGGGCGATCGTCGCGAGGTCGATGTCCTCGTGGGCGTGGGCGTCGATGAACCCGGCGGCCCGGCGCACCACGGCCGGCTCCCCCGCGCCCTGCCGGTGACCGCCGTCGTCGCGCAGCGCCTCGAGGGCGTCGCTGGGGAACGCGAGCAGGGTGGCGACGGCGAGCGACCGTGCGGCCTGGGCCGCCGCGAGCGGGCTGCGCGCCACCTCGTCGTGGGCGAGCACGTCGTCGCGCACGTGCGTGGTGACGGCCCGGACGTAGTCCGCGGCGGCCTGCGAGATCGGCCTCCAGGCGGTGAAGCGCACCGATCCGCCCTCCCAGCCCAGCCCGGCCGCCGCGCGCTCGAGCACCGACCGGTCGAGCCGGACGGCCTCGTCGTCGAGGTCCTCCCACCGCGCCCGCCACGGGCCGCCGACCGGCATGAGGTAGACCTGCCCGACGTCCGGCTCCACCGACGAGTGCGGCGCCGACACCCGGATCCGGCCGCCGAGGTGGGCGCTGACGATGACCGCGTCGTCGAGCGGCTCGGTCTCGCACGCGAACTCCGCGAGGTGGCGCAGGCCGGCGATCGAGAGCCCCGGGACCTCGGCGCCGACCGCGCGGAAGGAGAACCGGTCGGGGTCGCTGCGCAGGTGCGTCCGCCGGTAGCCGACGTAGGCCTCCCCCAGCCACTCGTCGGCGACCTCGGGCCGCGTCGTCGTGACCTCGAAGCGGGAGGGCAGGCCCGCGCCGGGATGCGGCTCGTCCGTCACCGTCACGCGATCGTCGCCTCCCCCGGCGCGATCAGCTGCGCGGCTCCGGTGGCGGCCGGTCCGTGGACCGCCCGGCAGCTGCGCAGGTCAAGGGTGGGGTGACACGATAGCCGGTCGCCCGACACCGGGACGCGCGGGCGGATCAGGCGTCGGGGCCGTGGCAGTGCGCCCCGCGGCTCGGCGGGACGTCGAGCGCCGGGTTCGTGTCGAAGAACCCGACCGGCTTGAGGGTGAAGCCGGTGTACTCGACCGGCATCACGGGCCAGTCCTCCGGGCGCGGGAAGTGCGTGGTGCCGAAGGTGTGCCAGACGACGATGTCCTCGCCGTCCACGGCCCGGTCGGCCGCGGTCCAGGCCGGCAGGCCGGCGCCGCCCGGGTTCTGGTTGACGAAGTCGCCCGCGGGATAGCGCTCGTCGGCCCGGTAGGGGGTGACCCAGAGGTTGTGGGTCGAGAACCCGGCCCGCGCGTGGATCGAGGAGCGCTCGTCCGCGAGCAGGGTGGCCTTGTTCTCCGGGTGCAGCGCGTAGCCCACCGGCCGCCCCAGCGCGTTGCGCTTGTCGGGATTGACGATGTGCCAGGTCCGCACGACCGACCCTTCGTTGTCGCGCTGCGCGTCCTGCTCGCTGGTCAGCCGGGTGACGCGGCGGCGGAAGGCGTTGCCGTACGGGTTGTCGGGTCCCATCGGCACCCGCTCGGCCTCGACCTCGTCGACGGCGTTGCGGACGCCGTCGACCGTCATGTCCAGCCGGGCGCAGAACAGGTGCTGGTGGAACGGCGCGCCGAGGCCGGGCGCGACCTCGCTCGCGTACTCCCCCGGCGTCGCGGAGGCGAACACCAGCCCGGTCGCCTTGACCTCGAGCTGGATGGTCCCGTCGAGGTAGAGGTACCAGTAGAAGCCGTAGTCGTCGTTCCCGATCGGCACGAAGAACGAGATCACCAGGCGGCGCTGCCGGCGGACCTCGCTGGCCTGGGTGAAGAACAGGTCGGAGTGCTTCCACAGCACGCCGTAGTCCTCCTCGTGCATGCAGATCGCGTTCGTGATGGTCCGCGGGTGGCCGTCGTCGCCGGCGATGACCGCGTCGGTGTAGTGGATGTCGCCGAGGCAGTCGCACCCGAGCCGCAGCGAATCGGCGTAGCGGGCGAACATGTACTCGCCGCAGTCGAAGTAGTTCTGCCAGAACCGCACCGGGGCGGGGTCGGCGTAGGGCACCACCATCTCGGCGACGCTGGCCCGGTAGACGATCGGGCGCCCGTCGAAGGCGACCTGGTGCAGGGTCAGGCCCTCGCGCTCGTTGAACCCGTACCGCAGATCCCACTTGCCCCAGCGGACGTGGTTGCCCTCCACGGTGAACGACCGGCCCTCGGGCTGGGTGATCTCGATGGGCTTGAGCGAGTCCAGCGGCGGCCCCTGGACCTCGGGATCCTGGAAGTTGCCGGAGACGTCGGGCACGGGGACCGCCCCGGAGTCGATCACCCGGTCGACGGTGCGCGAGGTGAGGTCGACGTAGGCGACGAGGCCGTCGATCGGGTGGGCCCACGGGTGGTCCGAGGCGCCGTCCTGGCGGAAGCCGAAGGCGCGGGCCAGGCGCCGGCCGACCTCGTCGGGGTAGTCGTAGACCCCGGCGGACCGCGGCACCGCGCGGACGTCGGCCGGGTCGATCCCGCGGGCGGCCAGGGCGTCGGTCCAGCGCGCGTCCGCGTTGAGGATGGCCTCCATCGGCTCGAACTCGGCGTCGATGATCGGCGGCTGCCCGTCGCGCGGCGGGTCCAGCTCGCGGGAGGAGACGACCTCCCGCGACGACGCGGACACCACGGTGTCCCAGGACCGACCGGACTCGAGGTCGAGCAGGACGGCGCGGAAGCGGCGCTCGACGACGTCGCCGTCGCGGTGGGCGAGGACGGCGGCCTTCTCGGGCTCCTCGAGGTCGGCGAAGCAGTAGCGCACCGAGTCGGTGAGCAGGCCGGCCTCGACGAGCACCTCGCGGACGGTGTGCAGTTCGGCCTCGGTCGGCATCTCGAGCGGGTGCGCGACGGTGGTCGCGGTCGGGACGGTGGCGGTCATGGGTGTTCTCCTCCGGGTGGGGCGAGGTCGGGTCAGGCGGCCGGGGTGGTCGCGGCCGGGGCCGCGTCGTGCGGGGCGACGAGCCCCTCTCCCGCGCCGGGACCCATCGGGGCGCGGTCGCGGCGGACGAGCGCCACGACGATCCCGGCGACGGTGACGAGCACGAGCAGCCCGCCGATCCCGACGGCGAGGCCGGTCGAGCCGCCGATGAGGGTCGGGAAGTTGACGATGGTGAGGACGAGGCAGACCGCGAGGCCGAGGAAGCCCAGGGCCGGGGCGATCCGGGTGTGCCAGACGCGCCGGTCGACGCCGCTGCGGGCGAAGTACACGATCACGGCCAGACAGGTGAGCACCAGCAGGATCAGCACCCCGAGGGTCGCGGTGCCCGCGGCCCAGGCGAAGACCTGCGCGACCGGGTCCAGCCCGGCCACCACGCACACCGCGATGATCACGAACGACAGCCCGGTCTGGGCGAGGGACGCGGCGTGCGGCGAGCCGTGGCGGGCGTGGGTGCGGCCCAGCGCCGCGGGCATCGCGCGGTTGCCGCCCAGGGCGAACCAGTAGCGGGCGGCGACGTTGTGGAAGGACAGGATCGCCGCGAAGATGCTGGTCACGAGCAGGACGCTGACGACGTGGCCGGCCAGCGGGCCGAGCCAGTTCTGGACCGTCGTGAGCAGGAACGTGCCGGGGTTCGCGCCGGCCTCGGCGACCGCGGCGTCGTCGCCCCAGGCCGAGACGACGGCCCACGTGGAGATCGCGTAGAAGACGCCGACGATGGCCAGGGCGAGGTAGGTCGCCCGCGGGATGGTGCGCTCCGGGTCGCGGGCCTCGTCGCGGAAGACCGCCGTCGCCTCGAAGCCGATGAAGCTCGCGATGGCGAACATGACGGCGATCCCGACGGCGCCGGAGCTGATCTGGGTGGGCGAGAGGAACGCCGTCGAGAGGCCCTGGGCGCCGCCCTGCGCGGTCACCACCACGTCGAGGACGACCACGATCGCGATCTCCGCGACCAGCAGCACCCCGAGCACCCGGCTGGAGAGCTCGATATGGCGATAGCCCAGGACGGCGACGACGGCCATCAGCACGAAGGTCCAGATCCACCACGGCACGCTCGGCCCGCCGAAGCCGGTGACCAGTTCGTCGATCGCCGCGCCGACGTAGCCGAAGACCGCGGCCTGCACCGCCGCGTAGGTGGCCAGCGCCAGGAACGCCGCGCCCAGCCCGAGCGGGCGACCCAGGCCGTGGCGGATGTAGGTGAAGAAGGCGCCGGCGTCGGGCACGTGCGGGCTCATCGCGCAGAACCCGACCGCGAAGAAGCCGAGGACCACCGCGCAGAGCACGAACATCGCCGGGAAGGCCGCGCCGTTGCCCGCGCCGATGCCGAGCGGGACGGCCCCGGCGATGACGGTGAGCGGGGCCGCGGCGGCGACGACCATGAACACGATGGAGCCGGCACCGAGGGAACCGGTGAGATTCGAGGGGGGCGCGTCCGTCTCGGAGGCGAGGGTCATGGGGGCTCCCGGGTGGGGCGGGGAAAGGGATCGCGTTCGGATGACGCGGATCACGTTCCGGGCGCCGTTCCCGGTGGGTCAACCCGTCGTTCGTGACGGCGGGAGAGCGATTCCCGCCGTTCTCGCCGGACGGGATGTCGGTTGCGCGCCATTCCCGGAACGGAGAATCGTGCGGCCGATGTCGGGGCCGAGTGAGAAAGTGCTCCCCCGCGATTCCCGTTCGGGGCGTTTGACACCGGCGAACGATTCCGCCGGGAGCCCCGACGCTCTACGGTACGGCGGTGCGCAGCCGGGCGGGGAGTCGGTGAGGGGCGTGCCGGTGCTGCGCGCGCGCTCGCCGGTGGCCGGCCTCCGGCGGCGCAGCCTGGGCCCGTTCGGGGTGCTCGCGCAGTCGGTGGCGACCACGGCGCCGGCCGGGGCGATGGCCGCCGTCCCGCTGCTCGTCGCCGCCGACGCCGGTCGGGACGCTCCCTGGTCGGTCGGGGTCGCCGCGGTGCTCGTCGGGCTGGTGGTCACCTGCATCGCGGTGTTCGCCCGCCGGATGGCCGCGGCGGGCGGCCTGTACAGCTTCACCGCCAAGGGGCTCGGGCCGGGCGGGGCGTTCGCGTGCGCCGTGTCGGTCGTCGTGGGCTACGGCCTGCTCGTGGCCGCGGCCCTGGTCGGAGCGTCCTGGTACGCCCGGGCCCTGGTCGAACGGGTCTGGCTCGACGCCCCGGGGGACACGACGCCCATCGGGGTCGCGGTCATCGTCGTCCTGTCGTGCGCGATCGCGGCGTGCGCGGTGCGCGGGATCCGTCTCGCGGGACGGGTCATGCTGGTGATCGAGGGGTTCTCGATCGCCCTGATCCTCACCGTGCTCGTCGTCCTCGCCCTGAGCACGACCGGCGGCGCTCCTCCCCCGGGTCCGCCGACGGGCAGCCTGGGCGGGGTGGCCGCCGGGGTGCTCCCCGCGGTGGCCGCCTTCATCGGGTTCGACAGCGCGACCGCGCTCGGCGTCGAGGCCCGCCGCCCCTTCGCGACGGTGCCGCGGGCGGTCGCGGTCACCGCCGGCGGCGCGGCGCTGCTCTACCTCGCGGCCACCGTCGTCCACCTCGCCGCGCCCGGCGTGCTGCCCGCGCTCACGGTCGCGGGCACCCTCGGCGGGTCGGGTCCGGTCCCGCTCGGGACGTGGGCGCCGCTGCTGCTCGACGCCGGGATCATCGCCTCGTTCTCGGCCTGCACGCTCGCCGCGCTCAACACCCTGGTGCGGGTGCTGTTCTCCCTGGCCCGCGAGGGGGTCGCCCCCGCCCTGCTGGGCCGCACCCACCGCCGCCACGACACCCCGGCGGCCGCCGTGGCGGTGACGGTCCCGGTCCTGGCGGTCGCCCCCGTCGTCTGGACCCTCGCCGGCGTCCCGCCCCAGGCCCAGCTCGGGGGCCTGCTCGCGGTGAGCGCCCTCGGCTTCCTCGCGGCCTACCTCAAG
>JAICLN010000227.1 GCA_025925615.1 Actinomycetospora sp.
ACCTTCGGTCGGCTCTATCGAGCGAAGGGTCCCTTCGCTCGGCGCGCGAGGGGCCGGGACGTCCGAGCGAAGGGCACCTTCGGTCGGTTCTATCGAGCGAAGGGTCCCTTCGGTCGGACCGGTCGGACCGGTCGGACCGGTCGGGACGGCGGGGGTCGCGCTCGTGACCGGCGCCGCCACCCCCGTCGTCACCACCGTCGCGCCGAAGCCGAGCTTCTCGACGGTGCGCACCAGGACGTCGGGCTCGCCGTCGTGGCTGACCCGGGCGCGGCCGGTCGCGAGGTTGACCTCCGCGGAGACGCCCTCGAGCTTCCCGAGCCGGCGCTCGATCCGCGAGGTGCACGCGCCGCAGGTCATGCCGGTCACGGCGAGCTCGGTGACGCGGGCAGCCGGCGTCGTCGGGGGGGTCGAGACGGTCATCGGCGCGAGACTCCTGGGGAGCGGGTCCGGGGCGCGCCGACGGTAGGCAGCGCCCTCCGGCCGGCCCGTCCGAGCTGAGACCCCTCCGTCCCCGTGCCGTCGACCGGTGGTGGACACCCGACGAGCGGTCGGCGCGCTGGCCCGTTCGGCGCAGGCCCGCGGCGCCCGCTCTCAGCGACCCAATTCTCAGCGACCCAGCTCTCGGGGCTCAGCCCAGCCCCACCATCGCGCCGAAGTACGCGGGGAAGGAGGCCACGATCGCGACGACGACCAGCAGATACCAGGCGGCCAGGCCCCACCCGTGGCGCCGGGCCAGGGTGTCGCCCGCGGGCTCCCCGCCGAGGTTGCCCTCGCGCAGGTTGTGCATCGTCGTGAACCAGAAGATCGCGATCACCGCGACCCACGCGACCATGCAGTACGGGCACAGGGCGTGGATGACGACGAGGCTCTGCACGATCAGCCAGTGGATGAAGACCACGCCCGCGAACGAGCCGATCTCGAGGGCCCACCACACCCATCGAGGAAGCTCCCCGCCGGAGACGAGGAGCGCCCCGCACGCCGCCACGACCGGGAAGGTCAGCAGGCCGATGACCGGGTTCGGGAACCCGAGCAGCGACGCCTGCCACGTCTTCATGATCGTCCCGCAGGAGAGCACCGGGTCGATCGAGCAGCTCGGGATGTAGTTCGGGTTCGCGAGCTGGTCGAGCTTCTCGACGGTCAGGACCAGCGCGACGACGGCGCCGACGAGGCCGCCGACCAACAGCACCCACCCGGTCCCGCGGACCGGGGCGCCGAGATCGAGGTCGTTGTCGCGGTCGTCCTCGTCGACGCTCGGGTCGAGGGTCCCGACAGATGCTCCGAGCACGCCGACAGGGGGTGCGGTCGACCCGTCGTCGTGGGACCGGCTCGTGCGCGCGGTCCCGATCGGGGATTCCGGGGCGCTGGCGAACGGCGCGGTCGGGTCGGCGGCCTCGGTCGGGGTGCTCCCGACGGTGGCGGTCCCCCCCGACGCGGCCCGGGCCTCCCCGGGCGCCGCGTGCCGGCCGCCCGCTCCCCTGCCGTGCTCGGCCATGGTCGTCCTCTCCTCACCGTCGCGGAGCGGCTCACACCGCCGTCCGGCACGTCGCTGCCGGACCCCGGCCGGTTCCCGACCGTGTCGCGTACCCCTCCATCGTGACGCCTCCCCCGGTCGGGGTCGCGCACGACCCGGCCGCTGAGGACGGCTCCCTCCTGACGTCAGGGGTCCCCTATCGGCGTGCTCATCCGGATGCCGGCATCTGGCACGCTCGCGTCGTGGCGGACATGAAGGTCGTCCGGGCCGAGGAGGCCGATGCGGGCGACGCCCGTGACGTCCGCCTCCGTGCCCTCGCCGAGGCGCCCTGGGCGTTCGCCTCGACCGCCGAGCGCGAGGAGGCCTTCGACGACGACGAGTGGCGACGCCGGGTCACGACGAACGCGTGGTTCCTCGCGCGCGCCGACGGCGCCACGGTCGGGCTGGCCTGCGGCATCCCCGAGCCCGACGACGGCGCCGGGCGCCACCTCGTCGGCATGTGGATCGAGCCGGAGTTCCGCGGGCGCGGGCTGGCTGACCTCCTCGTCGCGGCCGTCATGGCGTGGGCCCGCCGCGAGGGGGCGACGTTCCTGGCGCTGTGGGTGGTGGACGGCAACGACCGGGCGCTCGGGCTCTACGAGCGCCTCGGGTTCGAGGCCAGCGGGGAGCGCCAGCCGCTCCCCGGCCGGCCCGAGGTCATGGAGTCCCGGATGCGGCTCCTGATCTGAGGGCCCGTCCGGCTCGCGACGCGGCGGCATGGCCGACGTCCCGCTCGACCGGGGCTCGTGACCGACCCACGTGCGGGTGGCAGGCGGGTCGACGCCGCGCACGCTGACCATGATCGACTTGCGGGCGGCGGACCGTTCGGTCCTCGCCCCCTCTCGCCGCCCGGATCGTGATCTTGGGCGGCAGAGTCACACGGGGAGGGTGTCGCGCCGGGCCAGGGCGAGCTCCAGGACCGGGTGGTCGTCGAGCGGGACCCGATGGGCACGCGGGTGATGGCCCGGTGCGCTGACCAGCACGATCACGTGCTCACCGAACCGCGCCGCGCCCGGATCGACCGTGGCCGCGAACTCGCCGGCGGTGTCGGTGACCGCACGGGCGAGCTGGGCGCCGGCCGCGTCGATCACCGTGGTGACCGCGTCCGACACGGGGAGGCCCCGCCCGTCGCGCACGACGCCCCGGACCAGGGCGGTGCGCTCGCCGGCCGCGACCTCGACGACGGCGCCCGCCTCGCCGATGGAACCCATCTCGCCGCCGGCACCCACCGCCGCCGGGACCGCCACCAGCCGGCGGCGCCGCTCCACCACCGCGAGCGCCGCCGCCACCACCGCCGCGACGAGCGCCGCCGCGACCAGCAGCGTCCATCCGGCGCGGACCGACCCGAACTCGGAGGGACGCCCCGTGGTGTGCGCGCCGATGACGGACACCAGCAGGGCGACGCCGAGCACCGACCCGACCTGCCGTGCGGTGTTGATCAGCGACGAGCCCGACCCCCAACGCGGCGCGGGCAGCGCGGAGCCGACGACCGAGGACAGCGTCGGGAGGATCAGCCCGACGCCGAGGCCGGTGAGCAGTTGGCCCGGCAGCATCCCGCCGGCGTAGTCGGGCGCGGTCCCCAGGCGCAGGAGCCACCACGCGGGGCCCGCCGCGAAGGCGAGCGTGCCGAGGAACGCGACCGGCCCGATCCCGAACCGCCCCGAGAGGCGACCCGCCAGCCGCGACACCACCACGACGACGAGCGGGCCCGCCGCGAGCCCGAGCCCCGCGAGCTGCGGCGACCAGCCCCACGTGCCGGTCATGTAGAGGACGTTGACGACGAGCATGCCGGCGAACCCGGTGGTGAACGCGACCATGACCAGCGCCGCGAGCGCCACGACCGGCACGCGGAGCACCTCGAGGTCGAGCGCCGGGACGGGGTGGCGCCGCGAGCGCACCACCTCGAGGACGAGCCCGACGACCGCGACACCGAACCCGACGAGCACCTCCGGCGAGCCCCACCCGGAGTCGGGCGTGCGGACCAGCGCGAAGGCCAGCGCCCCGACCCCGACGACGATGCCGAGCGCGCCGAGCAGGTCGGGCACGCCGGTGCGGGCGACCTCGGGGTCGTGCAGCACCCGCAGGCCCGCGACGAGGGCGACGATCCCGACGGGCACGTTCACCAGGAACACCCAGTGCCAGGAGAGCTCGACGAGCAGCCCGCCCAGCGGCGGGCCGAGGGCCGCGGCGACCGCCCCGATGGACGCCCAGGCCCCGACGGCCCGGGTACGACGGTGCGCGGGGTAGGCCGCGAGCAGCAGCGACAACGACGTCGGCATCACCAGGGCCGCGCCCACCGCCTGAACCGCCCGGGCCGCGACGATCAACCACACGCTCGGCGCGGCCGCGCACGCGGCTGAGGCGAGGGTGAAGACG
The DNA here is from genome assembly GCA_025925615.1 of Actinomycetospora sp. GTDB lineage: Bacteria > Actinomycetota > Actinomycetes > Mycobacteriales > Pseudonocardiaceae > Actinomycetospora. Next base: position 3,887 of record JAICLN010000227.1, read on the forward strand.
GCCAGCCCCGCGAGGAAGACCCGGGTGTGGCCGAAACGGTCGGCGATGCGGCCGGCCAGGGCGAGGAACGCCGCGAACACCACGGTGTAGCCGTTGAGGATCCACGACATCTGGCCGAGGTCGGCGCCCGGGAAGTCCGCGCGGATGTCCGGGAAGGCGATGTTGACGATGAACAGGTCGAGGCTCGACAGGAACGCCGCCGCCGAGGTGACGAGCAGGACGGCGCCGGGGCGGGCGGGGCTCATGACCGGTCCTTTCGGGGAGCAGGAAGTGGTGGACCGATCGGTCCCGGACGCCGGGTGGAGCGAATGGCCCGTTCACTGCGTCTAGATGAGCGAGGGTGCCGTTCGCTCGATCACGGCCGGGTGTTGACGAGCCGACGGGCGAGGTCGACGGCGGCGTCGGCGGCGGGGTCGAGCTGGTCGTCCAGCCGGTCGCGGTAGGCCGCCTGGAGGTAGAGCCCGTCGACGAGGAGCCACAGCTGCTCGACGAGCCGATCCGGGTCGGCGACGTCGAGACGGGCCACGCGCTCGGCGATCGCGGCACGGCTCTCCTCGAGCTGCGCGTGCGCGACGACGGCGGGGGTGCCGTCGCGCTCGGCGTCGTCCTCGGGGAACTCGGCGAGGTAGTTGCGGAACGCGCAGCCGCGGAAGCGGGGGTGGCGCACCGTCGTCGCGACCTCGGCGACGAGCGCCACGAGCTGCTCCCGGGGGTCGTCGCCCGCGGCCTCGAGGGCGCGGCGCATCGCCTCGGCCCGACGCTCGCGAGCTCCCTCGAGGTAGGCGGCCACGAGGTCGGACTTCGCCGGGAAGTGCTGGTAGAGGAGGTTCTTGCCGGTCCCGGCCTCGGTGATGATCCGGTTCATCCCCACCGCGCGGACGCCGTGGTCGTAGAACAGCCGGGACGCGACGCCGAGGATGCGGTCGCGCGTGCCCGGCGCCGGAGTGCGTGGCATGCGTCCACCATAGCGGACCGATCGGTCCTTCACTAGGGGCGAGAGCTGATGGTGTTCACCGAGGCCGACGGCGGCACCTTCTTCGGCTTCGCCGACCCGGACGGGAACACCTGGGCGGTCCAGGAGCTCCGCGTCCGGGGAGCGCGGCCGCTGATCCCGCACGCCGACCGGGAGAGCGCCCGCGCGTGGGCCTGACACGCATCGTGACGCCGTGATCGCACTGCGTATCGGTGTCAACGGTCCGATGGTGTGAACTGCGTCTCACCTGCCCGGATGGTCTGCACCTCTGGCGCTCTCACCGGCGGTCGCTGCCTGCATCTCCGGGGCGACCCATGCCCCCGTGGGGTCACCCACTCCCGGGTGATGGTCACGAAGGGTGTCGAGATGTGTGCGTAACCTGCCCGTGATCGTTCACGGTGTCGGTTCCGCGGTCCCGCCGGTCACCCCTAACCTACGGAGGCCATCATCAGGATGCCGAACGATGTCGGGGTCGGGACGCGTCCGGGAGAACGGCCGGGCCGCGACCCGCTCCGGCCGCCGGATCCGAAGGGGATGATCTCCGTGGACGACCACACCACCGACCACCACGCCCCCCAGGCCCTGCACCACCTGGTCGACGCCGTGCTCGAGGAAGCCGAGTCCCTCGAGGATCGCCTCGACGCCTGCGACGCCTACGTCGTCCTGGTGTCCGACCCCGCCACCGGCGCGATCGACTCCTACGGCCCGTTCGACGGCACCTCGGCGCTCTTCGACGCCGCCCGCCGGCGGCGGGGCCTGGACGAGGGCGACCTCACCGACGTCGCCGTCACCGTGGTGCGTCACCACCGCCCCGACGCCGCGCCCGAAGCGCTCGCGTCCTGACGAGCCGCGCGACCCGACGACCCCGCCGGGCGCACGACCCGGCGGGCACGCGATCCACCGGCGCCGTGTGGCCGAACACCCCGCGGGGGACCCGGCAGCACGACTGGGCCCCGACAGGGTGGGCGGACGGAGAGTGGATGACACGCGGACGGATCTGGCTCGGGGCGGGGCTCGTCGTGGCGGTGCTCGTCGTGCTCGGCGTCGTCAGCGTCGTGGACCGGGCGGGGCCGTCCGGAACGGCGTCCGCGCCCGCCGATCCCGTCGCGGCCGCACGGCAGGCGGTCCCCCGCCGCCAGCCCGACGACCCGCTGGCGCTCGGCCGTGTCGACGCCCCCGTCGTCGTCGCCGAGTGGGGCGACTTCCAGTGCCCGTTCTGCCGCCTGTTCGCGACGAACACCGAGCCCGCACTGCTGCAGCGCTACGTCAGCAGCGGGCAGGTGCGACTCGAGTGGCACGACTACGCCTACCTCGGCCCCGAGTCCGTGCTCGCCGCCCGCGCGGCGCGCGCCGCCGGGCGCCAGGGGAAGTTCTGGCCGTTCCACGACGTGCTCTACCGCGAGCAGCCGCGCGAGAACAGCGGGGCGGTCACCGAGGGGTCGCTGACCGCCCAGGCCCAGCGGCTCGGCCTCGACGTCACCCGCTTCCGGGCGGACCTCGCCGACCCGGCGATCGCCCGGGCCGTCGCCGACGACGAGGCCGCCGGGTCGCGGCTCGGGGTGAACGGGGTGCCGAGCTTCGTGATCGGTTCGCAGTTGATCTTCGGGGCTCAGCCGACGGCGACGTTCGAGCAGGCGATCGACGCCGCCCTCGCGCGGGCCCGCTGACGGCCGACCCGTGCTCGACATCGGCTACCTCGCCGCCTTCGCGGGCGGAGTGCTCGCGCTGCTCAGCCCGTGCAGCGCGCTGCTGCTCCCGTCGTTCTTCGCCTACGCGGTGGCGAGCCGCACCGGGCTCGTCGCCCGGACGGCGTTGTTCGGGCTCGGGCTGGCCGCGATGCTGGTCCCGCTCGGCGCCGGCGCCGGGGCCCTCGCCGGCCTGGTGACCGCGCACCGCGAGCTGCTCATCGCGGTCGTCGGCTGGCTCGTCATCGCCCTGGGGGTCGTGCAGATCCTCGGCGGCGGGTGGAGCCTGCGGCCCGCGGCGCGGGTCCAGCAGCGCATGGCCGCGCGCGGCACCGCCGTCTCGACGGTCGGCCTCGGCGCCGCCTACGGGCTCGCGGGGTTCTGCTCCGGTCCCGTCCTCGGCGCCGTCCTCTCGGTGGCGGCCGCGGGCGGTCAGGTCGTGCGCGGGGCGGCGTTGCTCGCGGTGTACGCGGTCGGGATGACGGTGCCGCTGTTCCTGC
>JAICLN010000065.1 GCA_025925615.1 Actinomycetospora sp.
CAGAACGCCACCACCGAGGCGTTGACCGAGGTCGCCGAGGAGGTGCTGGCCGAGGCGGCGTCGTCGGGGTTGTTCGCGACGGTGACGATCGCGACGGCGTTCGGGTGCCCGTTCGACGGAGAGGTCGACCCGGCCCGCGTGGTGGAGGTGGCGCGCCGCTGCGCGGTGGCCGGCGCGAAGGAGATCGCGGTCGCGGACACCATCGGGGTGGGGGTGCCGACCCAGGTCCGGACGTTGCTGGACGGGGTCCGGTCGGTGGCGCCCGAGGTGGTGACCCGGGCGCACTTCCACAACACCCGCAACACCGGGTTCGCGAACGCGGTCGCCGCCCACGAGTGGGGGGTGGACTGGCTGGACTCCTCCAACGGCGGCATCGGGGGGTGTCCGTTCGCGCCGGCGGCGACCGGGAACATCGCCACCGAGGACCTGGTCTATCTGCTGGAGCGGATGGGAGTGTCCACCGGGCTGGACCTCGAGGCGCTGCTCCCGATCGCCGGGTTCCTCTCCGACCAGCTCGGCTACCGCGTCCCCGCCCTGCTGCCCCGCGCCGGAACCTTCCCGGGCTGACCCACCCGGGGTGGGTGAAGATGGGGCGCATGCCCGACACCCCGACCGCCGACGGCGCCCCGGACTCGCACGCCACCAACACCGGCGGCAGCCCGCTCATCGAGCGCGCCTACTTGCTGGCCGACGCGGACGAGGCCCGCGCGCTCTACGACGAGTGGGCCGGCTCCTACGACGACGACCTCGCCGCCGACTCCCAGGGCTACGTGGCGCCGGTCGTGGCCGCGGAGACCGTGGCGGACGTTGTCGGGGTCGACGGGGAGATCCTCGATGCCGGGTGCGGCACCGGCCTGGTCGGCGTCGCCCTCGCCGCCCGCGGGGCCCGGACGATCGACGGCGTCGACCTGTCGCCGGGGATGCTGGAGAAGGCCACGGCGACGGGGGCCTACCGGCGGCTGGCGCCGGCCGACCTCTCGCGCGCGCTGCCGGTGGAGGCGGACTCCTACGACGTCGTCGTCTGCGTCGGGACCCTCACCCACGGGCACGTCGGGCCGGCGGCCTTCGGCGAGTTCGTCCGGCTCGCGCGGCCGGGCGGCGTGATCGTCGCGACCGTGCTCGACGACATCTGGGACTCCGGCGGCTACCGCGCCGAGGTCGACCGGCTCGCGCAGATGGCGATGGTGGAGGTCGTCTCGACCGACGTCGTCGACTACCGCAAGGCCGCGCAGGTGGCGGCGCGGATGGTGGTGCTCCGGGTGGCGTAGCGGCTCGCCCGGGCCCGCCCCGTCCACGCCGAGCGAACGGCACTCTCGCTCGGGTAGAAGCAGCGAAAGGGCCGTTCGCTCGTTCGGGAGGCGGGTCAGAGCGCGCTCGTGAGCTCCGCGCCGGTCTTCTCGCGGACCTCGTCCTCGGTGACGCCGTCGGCGAGTTCGCGCAGCACCAGCCCGGCCTCGGTGACGTCGATGACGGCCAGGTCGGTGATGATCCGCTGCACGACGCCCTGGCCGGTCAGCGGCAGCTCGCACTTCTCGACGATCTTGTGGGCGCCGTCCTTGGCGGTGTGCTCCATGAGCACGATGACGGTCTTGGCGCCGTGGACGAGGTCCATCGCGCCGCCCATGCCCTTGACCATCTTGCCGGGGATCATCCAGTTGGCGATGTCGCCGGTCTGTGAGACCTGCATCGCGCCGAGGATCGCGGTGTCGACCTTGCCGCCGCGGATCATCCCGAAGCTCAGCGCCGAGTCGAAGAACGAGGCGCCGGGCAGCGTCGTCACCGTCTCCTTCCCGGCGTTGATCAGGTCCGGGTCGACGTCGGCGTCGTTCGGGTAGGGGCCGACGCCGAGCAGCCCGTTCTCGGAGTGCAGCACCATGCCCACGCCCTCGGGGACGTAGTTGGGCACCAGCGTCGGCAGTCCGATCCCGAGGTTGACGTACGAACCGTCCTGGAGCTCCTGGGCCGCGCGGGCGGCCATCTGCTCGCGAGTCAGACTCATCCCTGTCCTCCAGTCAGACCCAGCATCGTCTCCTGGGTGGTGCGCTTCTCGATGTGCTTGCGGGTGACCTCGTCACCGGTCAGCTCGACCACGCGGTGGACGAAGATGCCCGGCAGGTGCACCTCGTCGGGCTCGATCTCACCGGGCTCGACCAGTTCCTCGACCTCGGCGATCGCCAACCGGCCGGCCATCGCGCAGAGCGGGTTGAAGTTGCGCGCCGACTTGTTGAACACCAGGTTGCCGTGCCGGTCGCCCTTCGCGGCACGGACCAGGGCGACGTCGATGTCGAGCGCGGTCTCGAGCACGTGGGGCTTGCGCACCTTCGTGCCGTCGGGCTGGGTCACCTCGAACTCGCGGACCTCCTTGGCCGGGGAGGTCGCGACGACGGTGCCCTGGGCGTCGTAGCGCCACGGCAGCCCGCCGTCGGCGATCATCGTCCCGACCCCCGCCAGGGTGTAGAACGCCGGGATCCCGGTGCCCGCGGCGCGCAACCGCTCGGCCAGCGTGCCCTGTGGGGTCAGCTCGACCTCCACCTCGCCGCCGAGGTACTGGCGGGCGAACTCCTTGTTCTCCCCGATGTAGGACGCGGTGACCCGGGAGATGCGGTGCTGCTCGAGCAGCACCCCCAGTCCCCAGCCGTCCACACCGCAGTTGTTCGAGGCGACCTTCAGGTCGCCCACGTCGGTCCGGTTCAGCGCGTCGATCAGCACGATCGGCACGCCCGAGAGCCCGAAGCCCCCGACGGCGAGCGAGGAGCCGGAGGGGATGCCCGCCACCGCCTCGTCGGCCGACGCCCACACCTTGTCGATGGCGGTCATTCGCGCCCTTTCATCGAACTCGAGCCTTCCATTGCGTCAACGCCTTTCACGTGCTCGACCAGCAACCCGGTCACGATCTCGGGGCGCTGGTAGGAGGCGAGGTGGTGCCCGACGCGGCCCACCTCGAAGCGCGCGCCCGGGATGCCCTCGGCGATGGCCCGACCGTGCTCGGGTGGGGTCGCCGGGTCCTCGGCCCCGGAGATCACCAGGGTGGGCGCGGCGATGCGGCCCAGGTCGTCCCGCGAGTCCCACGCGACGATGGCCTCGCAGCAGCTCGCGTACCCCTCGGCGGGCGTCGCGGCGATCATCGCCCGCATCCGCGCGACGGTGTCCGCGTCGACGTCGTCGGTGAACCAGCGCGTGACGACGCCGTCCGCGATCCCCTCGACGCCCTCCGACCGGACGGTAGCCGCCCGGTCGGTGTAGGTCGGCAGGTTGGCGAAGCGCGCGGAGGTGCACACCAGGGTCAGCGATGCGGCGCGCTCCGGCGCGCGCACGGCGATCGCCTGGCTCGTGGCGCCGCCGAGGGACACCCCGGCGAAGTGGGCCCGCCCGACGTCGAGACCGTCGAGCGTCTCGAGCACGTCGTCCGCGAGCTCCTCGACCGTGTAGGGCCCGTCGGGGACGGGGGAGCCGCCGTGCCCGCGGGTGTCCATGGTGATCACGCGCCGGTCCCGGCCGATCTCCTCGCGCTGCGGCGCCCACATGTCGACGGTGGAGCCGAGCGAGCAGAGCAGGACCAGCGGCGTGCGCGCGTCGCGAGAGCCCTCGTCGGTCACGTGGAGACGCACGGACCCACCCTCTCCCATCGAGGCCCCCGCGTCATCCGTCCAGCTTCGACGGGTGCCGGGTCAGCGCCGTGACCTCGACCTCCATGTAGGGGAAGAGCGGCAGGCTGGACAGCAGCTCGTGCAGCTCGTCGCCCGACTCCACGTCGAACCGGCTGACGTTCGCGTACCGCCCGACGACCCGCCAGAGCTCCGGCCACTTCCCGGACCGCTGGATCTCGTGCGCGCGGGCCTTCTCGCGGGCGCGCAGGTCGTCGGCGACGTCCTGGGGCATGTCGTGGGGCAGGCGGACGTCCATGCGGACGAGGAACTGCACGGGGACTCCCAACTCGGCGGGGTGGCGGTTCGACGGTGTGGCTGCTTCGACGGTGTGGATTTCCTGACACTCAACGTCTGCGATGCGACACCCCTATCGGCGTGCTCCCCTGATTTCAGGCGAGGCGGTAGTGGGCGAGCTTGCCGGGGTCGATCGTCGCCCCGAGCCCGGGCTCCTGCCGGGCGGAGATGCGGCCGTCGACGATCACCGGCGGGTCGGCGAGCACGTCGTCGGCCATCAGCAGGTAGTTCGTGACCTCGACGGGGTGGCGGGCCAGCGCCCGGAGCCCGCAGCCCAGGGCCACCGAGGCGACGGTGCTGAGCATCCCGTCGATCTGGTTCCCGATCACCGTGGTCACGCCCAGGCCCTCGCAGAGCCCGACGATCTTGGCGGAGTCGGTGAACCCGGTGCGGGCGACCTTGACGCTGATGGCCTCGGTGTCGCCGTCGAGCAGCGACCGGGCGACCCCGCCGAGGGTGATCGTCGACTCGTCCCCGACGACGGGGATGGGGCTCGCCGCGACGATGCGCCGGCGGCCGAGGACGTCGGCGGCCGGGTTGGGCTCCTCGAGCATCGAGACGCCGTGGTCGGCGAGCCGGCGGGAGGCGACGATCGCGGTGTCGGCATCCCAGCCGCGGTTGGCGTCGGCGTAGAGCTCCACCGCATCGCCGAGCTCGGCCCGCAGCGCGCGCACCGCGGCCATGTCGACGCCCAGCTCGCGGCCGACCTTGATCTTGAAGGCGTCGACGCCGTGGTCGTCGCGCACCTCGCACGCGTCGGCCACCATCTCCTCCGGCGTCCCGAGCCCGATCATGTGCGCGGCACGGACGTCGTCGGCGGCGTGGCCGAGCAGCACGTGCACCGGCTGCCCGCAGGCCTGCCCGACCAGATCCCAGAGCGCCACGTCGATCGCGCCCTTGGCGGCGTTGTTGGCGACGGTGCGGTCGAGGTCGGCGCGGATGCGCTCGCGGGCGAACGGGTCGGCCCCGACGAGTACCGGGGCGAACAGGTCGCGCACGGCGGCGACGATCGAGGCCGCGGTCTCGCCGTAGGTGTAGGGGCGGGGCGGGGCCTCGCCGTGCCCGACGAGGCCGTCGTCGGTGGTGATCTGGACGAGGACGTGGTCGGCGGCCGTCACCCGCCCGCTGGCGAAGCCGAAGGGTCGTCGGTACGGGATCGCGAGGGGGATGGCCTCGACGGTGTCGATCTTCATCTACGGGGTCCTCTCGTGGCCGCCCAGGACGGCGAGGGCCTTCTCCAGGGCGGGGGACGGATCGTCACGACGCCAGGCGAGCGCGACGTCGGCGGTGACGTCGCAGTCGGCCAGCTCGCGGTAGCGCACGCCCTCGACGGTCACGGCGAGGACCGAGGCCGGCAGCAGGGCGACCCCGAGCCCCGCCGCGACCAGGGCGAGCACGATCGAGGTCTGCTCGGCCTCGTGTGTCCGGCGCGGCACGAAGCCCGCCGTGCGGCACGCCCGGTCCGCGGCCGCCCCCACGACGGAGCCCGGCGCGGAGTACACGACGAACTCCTCCTCGGCGAGGTCGCCGAGCGGCACCGGTCCCGGCTGGTCCCGGCCCTCGGGCCCGGTCCAGGCGAGCGGGACGGCGAGGACGAGGCGCTCGCGGGCGAGCACCCGGGTGGCCAGGGACTCGCCACTGACGGGTGGTCGCAGGATCGCGAGGTCGATGCGGTGGTCGGCCAGTGCGGTCTCGAGGGCCGGGGTGAGCATCTCGGTGTGGAATCGCAGCGCCAGGCCCGGCAGCTCGTCACCGAGCCGCCGCACCAGCTCGGGCACGTGGCGGTAGGTCGCGAGCGCCGTCGCCCCGATCCGGAGCCGTCCCAGGTCGCCGGCGGCCACCCGCGAGACCTGCTCGCGGGCGGCCCCCACCGACTCGAGGATGCGGACGGCCTCCGGCAGCAGCGCCTCCCCGGCGGCGGTGAGGTCGACCCGGCGGGTGGTCCGCTCGAAGAGCGGGGTCCCCAGGTGCGACTCCAGCTGCCGGATCGCCTGCGAGAGCGGCGACTGGGCGATGTGCAGCTGCTCGGCCGCCCGTCCGAAGTGCCGCGTCCGCGCCACCGTGACGAAGTAGCGCAGCTGCCGGACCTCCACGGATCAGGCCTCCGGCTCCAGCACGAAGTCCCGGTCGGAGCGGACCTCGTCGCCGTGGCCGGTGGGCTGCGGGTCGAGGGTGAGCTCGGGCTTGTCGGCCGAGGCGACGTCGTTGCCCAGGTAGGGGTCGCCGGTGAAGAACAGCTGGGTGGTGAGCGTGCGGTGGCCGGGCGCGGTGACCAGCAGGTGGATGTGCGCGGGGCGCCACGGGCTCCAGCCGGCGGCGAGGGTCATCTGCCCGGTCGGGCCGTCGAGCGGGATGGTGTAGGGCGCGGGCTTGCGGGTGTGGATCTCGTAGCGGCCCTGGTCGTCGGCGGTGACGACGGCGCGCAGGTTCCCGGCCGGGGGCTTCGAGGCGAAGCCGGAGTACCAGCCGTCGGAGTCGGTGTGCCAGATGTCGACCTTCGCGCCGGCCAGCGGCGTGCCGTCGGTGGCGGTGACCTGGCCGGCCAGGATCATCGGGGTGCCGGGCTCGTCGTCGCGCATCGGCAGCGTGGCCGGGGAGTCGAGCTGGACCTGCCCGTCGAGCCAGAACGGGCCGAGGATGGTGCCGACCGAGCCGTCCTGGGTCTGCGCGGCGACCTTCTCGACCTCGAACTCCAGGTAGACGTCGAGGAACAGCGGCCACTCGCCGGTGTCGGAGACGCTGATCAGCCAGCGCTTGAAGGCGTCGAACTCGGAGTAGGTGACCTTCTGGTCGCGGATCGCGGAGCGGATGCCCTCGAGGGCGGCGCCGATCACGGACGCGGCGCGGGCCTGGTCGACCTCGGCGCCCCCCGAACGGAAGGTGGCCGCGCCGGAGCGGGCGATCTCGGTGGCGTGCGAGCCGGCGGTGACGGCGTCGGAGACGGGCTGGTCGTCGGTGGTGGTCATGCGACTTCCTCTGTGGTGGTGGCGGTGTACTCGTGGACCCAGGCGTTGGCGTCGAGGTAGCTCTCGAACCGGGCGTCACGGACCTTCAGCCCGTCGACGTCGTCGTCCGGAAGGTGCAGCAGCGTCCCGGTCTCCCAGGCGCTGCGCGCCACGGCGCGAGTGCGCGCGCGGCGTCGTCGGGGGTAGGCGTCGAGGGCCGTGTCGGGGTCCGCGCTCGTGAGCAGGTGCGCGAGTACGACGGCGTCCTCGATCGACTGGTTCGCGCCCTGCCCGTGGTGGGGCAGCATCGCGTGGCAGGCGTCGCCGATGAGCACGACGCGGCCGCGGGTCCAGCGGATCAGCGGCGGCTGGGAGAGCAGCGGCCAGCGGGGGCTCTGGTCGACCGCGGCGAGCATCTCGCGCACGGCCGGGTGCCAGCCCGCGAAGGCGGCGAGCAGCTCCCCGGCCGGGACCTCGAGGTTGCCGAGGTGTCCGGCGTCCCGCGCGCCGGCTCCCCTATCGGCGTGCTCCCCTCGGTGCTGCGTGTCGCCCCACTGCTCGGGTCCGCGGAGGACCGCGAAGAAGTTGATCGTGTCGTCACCGCGGGCCGCGCCGCCCATCGGGTAGTGCAGCAGGTGCGCGTCCGGCCCGGCCCAGAACTGGATCGCGAGCGGGTCGGGCAGCGAGGGCAGGTCGGACCGCTCGACGAGACCCCGGAAGGCGCTCGTCCCGGAGTAGACCGGGCCGTTTCCGGGACCGCACACGTGGTCGCGGACCACCGAGTGCACCCCGTCGGCCCCGACGACGACGTCCGCGGTGACCGTTGTCCCGTCGTGCAAGGTGATCGTGGCCCCGTCGCCGTCGTCGACGACCCCGGTCACCGTCCGCCCGAGGTGCAGGTGGGCGCGATCCACCGCGCCGGCGAGGGTCTGCTGGAGGTCGACGCGGTGGATGCCCCAGTAGGGCGCGCCGAAGCGCGCACGGTAGTCGGCGCCGCCGGGGTGGGCGGCGATCCGCTCACCGGTCCGCCCGTCGCGGTAGACCAGCTCGGTGGGCTGGGTGGAGACGCGGTCGAGGGCGTCGCCGACGCCGAGTCGGTACAGCTCGCGGGTGCCGTTGGCCGACAGCGCGACGGCCGCGCCGACCTCGCGCAGCTCGTCGGCGCGCTCGTAGAGATCGACCGTGACCCCGGCGCGCTGCAGGGCGATCCCGAGGGTCAGCCCACCGATGCCCGCCCCGACGACGGCGATGCGGGGACTCACGCCGACACGGCCCGGAGGAACGCGTCGGTCAGCTCGGCGGGACGGGTGAAGTTGGCCTCGTGGCTGCCGGGGGCCTCGATCGCGGTCACGCCCAGCCGCTGCGGGAACCGGGTCCAGCCGTACTCGCCGGGCGGGAGGGCGATGTCGTCGACGGACAGCACGTAGGCACTGGGCACGTCGAGCTCGGAGAACGGCTTCTGGTTCGGCGCCTCGGTGAACGTCCCCATCGGCTGCGGGGCGAGCAGCTCGAACACGGCGCGCTGCGCGTCCTCGCTCGCGTCCTGCATGAACGCGCCGGCCCACACCTCGAACGGCAGCGAGACGGTGTTCTGCTCCCCGCTCGCGGCGGCCTGCGCGGTGAACAGCCCCGCGTAGTCCGGCGGGACGGCGTCCATGAGCGACTCACCGTCCTCGGGGACGAAGGCGCTCCAGAACACGGTGCGCCGCAGCCGGCGGGCCACGCGCGGCGCTGTGCCGGAGACGACGTAGCCGCCCCAGCTGTGCCCGAGCAGCGTCACGTCGGTGAGGTCCTCGCGCTCGACGAGGTCGACGACGGAGTCGACGCAGTCGGTGAGCGTGACCCCGCGCGGGTCGTCGCCCAGGCCGAGCCCCGGCAGCGTGGGCGTGAGCACCCGGTGCCCGGCGGCGCGCAGCCGCGTCGCGACCGGACGCCAGCTCCAGCCGCCGTGCCAGGCGCCGGTGACGAGGACGAACGTCTCCACGGGGATCCCTCCGCATCGAGGTGAAGTGGGTCTCGACGACGAGGGTGACACACGCGATCCCGGATGAGAAAGCACTGAATCGCGCACGATTGAGAGGCCACACGTCTTGATCGTCGGAGGCCTTGACCGGCTCGCTAGCGTTCATCTGAACTAATCGGTACAAGAATTCAGATCCCGGGAGGCACCCGTGAGCTCAACGGATCAGGACGTCCACCGCATCCGCACCACCCACGTCGGCAGCCTCCCGCGGCCCCGCCCACTGCTCGACCTGCTGTCCGCCCGCCAGGCGGGGGAGCCGGTGGACGGACAGACGCTGGCGGCGGCCACCCGGGACGCCGTGGCGGGGATCGTGGCCGCCCAGCGCGAGCACGGGATCGACGTGGTCACCGACGGCGAGATGGGCAAGCTCGGCTTCTTCAGCTACGTCACCGAGCGCCTCGGCGGGCTCGAGCGCCGGCCGGGCGCCGAGACGGTCTACAGCTTCGCCGCCGAGCAGGAGGCGTTCCCGGAGTACTACGAGCAGTACTTCGCCGCCGCGATGATGGGGGGACGGTCGGCACCATCGAGCCCGTCGTGTGCACCGGGCCGCTCGTCTACCGGGGCGAGGAGGCGCTGCGGGGCGACCTGGACAACCTGGCGGCGGCCGTGGACGCCAGCCCGGGCATCGACCGGACCGCGGCGTTCGTGCCCTCGATCGCGCCGAGCGGGGTCGGCGTCAACGAGTACTACGGCTCCGAGGAGGAGTACTACTTCGCGGTCGCCGACGCGCTGTCCGTCGAGTACCGCGCGATCGTCGACGCCGGGTTCACCCTCCAGGTCGACGACCCGTTCCTCACCGAGATCTACAGCTTCCACGGCTACGACGAGGCCACCCGCTCCCGGCGCGGCCGGATGTACGTCGAGGCGATCAACCACGCGCTGCGCGGCATCCCGGCGGAGAAGGTCCGCTTCCACACCTGTTACTCGATCAACGAGGGCCCGCGCGTCTTCGACGTCCCGCTCGCGGACGTGATCGACCTCGTGCTCGCCGTCGACGCGCGGTACTACTCCTTCGAGGCGGGCAACCCCCGCCACGAGCACGAGTACCACCTGTGGGAGTCCGTGGCCCTGCCCGAGGACAAGGTCCTGATCCCGGGCGTCATCACGCACGCGTCGAACATCGTCGAGCATCCGGAACTCATCGCGGAGCGCCTCGAGCGGTTCGCGCGGCTGGTCGGGCCGGAGCGCGTGATGGCCGGCGCGGACTGCGGGTTCTCCTCGCAGGCGACCTACCGTCCGGAGGTCGACCCGAAGGTGATGTGGGCGAAGTTCGACGCGCTGGCCGAGGGCGCGCGGCTGGCGTCGGAGCGCCTGGTCACCCCCGCTCGCTGATCACCGGAGCCCGCGCAGGGCGAGGTCGACGACGTCGGCGGCCCAGCCCGCCGTCGCCGTGTCCCGTCCGGCGAGGTGGTCGGCGTAGAGGGTCCCGACGACGAGGCTGGTCGCGGCCTCGACGTCGAGCCCGGCCCGCAGCTCGCCGCGCTCGATCCCGGCACGCAGCACCGCCGCGAAGAGGGCGCGCCGGGGCAGCAGCGTGGCGTCGCGCACGACGTCGAGGAGGGCGCCGGACCCGTCGGCCAGGCAGGTGCCGAGGATGCCCATCGCCCCGACCTCGACGTACTGCGCGCGCATGGCCTCGAGCAGGGCGACCAGGTCCGCGCGCACCTCGCCGGCCGGCTCCGGCACCCGCCCGAGCCGCAGGTGGGCCAGGGCCGCGCCGATCAGCTCGTCCTTGCTGCGCCAGCGCGAGTAGACGGTCACCTTCGAGACGCCGGCCTCCGACGCGACCCGGTCCATCGACATCCGGGCCACCCCGTCGGTCGCGAGCAGCCGCACGGTGGCGTCGAGGACGGCCTCGTCCTTGCCGCGGTCCTTGGTGCGGCCGCGCCCGGGGCGGGGGACCTCCGTCACGGGCGCCGAGGATAGGGGGCACGGCACGATCGGGGTGCCGGCGCCGGGTCGAACCCCTAGCGTGGCGGGCGCCGGTGATCGAGGAGGAGACATGGCGAGCACGGATCCGACCACGATGCGCTCGGTGCTCGGGCACTTCCCGTCGGGCGTCACGATCGTCACCGGCTCCGTCGACGGCGTCCCGGCCGGCTTCACGTGCCAGTCGTTCTCGTCGCTCTCGCTCGACCCGCCGCTCGTGCTGATCCTCCCCGGCCGCAGCTCGTCGTCCTGGCCGAAGATCGAGGCGACCGGGCAGTTCTGCGTCAACGTCCTCGCGCAGGACCAGCAGGACCTCTCCACGACGTTCTCGAAGTCCGGCACGGACAAGTTCGCCGGCGTGGACTGGCGGCCGTCCCCGCTCGGCTCGCCGATCCTCACCGGCGCCACCGCCTGGATCGACTGCACCCTGTACGCCTGCCACGACGGCGGCGACCACCTCATCGTCGTCGGCGCGGTGCACGACCTCGCCGCCGAGCCGGAGACCTCACCCCTGGTGTTCCACCGCGGTGGGTACGCCCGGACGCAAGGTGCCTTCGGCTCGTGAGCACTTTTCCGTCCTGTCGGGCGGAAAACTGCTCACGAGCGGCGGAGCCGCACCGGGCCCCTCGCCGTCGCCGGATCGACCACCCGACCCTGCTGGGTCATCTCCACCTCGCCGGCGTCGACCAGCCGCCGGGCGGCGGACCGGGCCGGTTCCATGAGGTCCCGCCAGCCCTGCGGGTCGACCCGTCGCGCCGCCTCCGACGGACAGATCGTCTTCCCGGCCCCGCGCTGGCCGAGCAGGTCGGTGATCGCGGCTTCCAGGTCCCCGTCGACGTCGCTCATCGGACCGGGATACCCACCGCGCCGCCAGGACGACGCCGACGACGAGCGCCGTCGCGACGACGACGGGCCCGCTCTGCGTGAGCACGACTCGCGTGCCACGTCGTCAGCGGTCCCGCGGCTCCCTCCCGGTCGAATCCGTCCACTGACCGGGCTGCCACTTCCGCCGAGGTGCCCCTGGCCGCCCGGGCCGCGTCGTGGGGTGATCGACGCCGTGCGCCCCTTCTCCCAGGTCGACGTCTTCACCGACGAGCTCACCGCCGGCAACCCCGTCGCGGTCGTCCACGACGCCGACGGCCTCTCCGACGCAGCGATGGCCGCCGTCGCGTCCTGGACCAACCTCTCCGAGACGACGTTCCTGCTGCCGCCCACCGACCCCGCCGCCGACTACCGGCTGCGCATCTTCACGCCCCGCGCCGAGCTGCCCTTCGCCGGCCACCCCACCCTCGGTTCCGCCCGCGCCTGGCTGGAGGCGGGCGGCGAGGCGCGGGACCCGTCGGGCCCGGTGCAGGAGTGCGCGGTGGGCCTCGTGCGGCTGCGCGCCGCGGGTGGCCGCCTGGCCTTCGCGGCGCCGCCGCTGATGCGCTCCGGGCCGGTCGACGAGGCGGACGTCGCCCTGCTCGCCGACGCGCTGGGTCTCGGGCGGACGGCGGTACTCGACGCGGCCTGGGTCGACAACGGTCCCGGCTGGGTCGGGCTGCTGCTGCCCGACGCCGCGACGGTGCTGGGTATCGAGCCGGACCTGCGGGCGCTCGGGAGCAGCGAGGTGAGTCGCGCCGTCGGCGTGGTCGGCCCGCACCCGCCGGGTGGGGAGGCGGCCTTCGAGGTCCGGGCGTTCGTCCCGTCGCTCGGCGTCGGCGAGGACCCCGTCACCGGCTCCCTCAACGCCGGGCTGGCCCGCTGGCTCGTCGACGCCGGGCACGCCCCGTCGTCCTACGTCGCCGCGCAGGGCACCTGCCTGGGACGGCGGGGGCGGGTGCACGTCGAGCACGCCGGGGGCGAGGTGTGGGTCGGCGGCGGGACGGTGCCCGGCGTCGTCGGGACGATCGCGGTGTAGGCGCTCAGGTCCGGTCGGCCGCGTGCAGGCCGTGCACGAGGACGGGGCGCAGCGAGCCGTCGCGCATCGGGTGGGCGGGGTCGAGGTGCTCCTCGGTGAACCCGGCCCGGCGCGCCACGGCCCGGCTCGCCGCGTTCTCCGGGTCGATGAGCAGCTCGAGCCGGTCGACCGACCGCGTCCCGAACGCCCACGCGACGACGACGTCGAGCGCGTCGGTGACGTACCCGCGGCCCCTCGCCCACGGGGCCGCCCAGTAGCCGATCTCGCCGACGATCCGGCGGTCCGGCTCCGGCCGGGCGTGCATCAGCGCCATGCTCGCGGCCACCGTGCCCGGCTCGTCGATCCCCTCGATGCAGAACGACGCCCCGCCGTCGTCGGCGACCCGGGCGACGTAGTGGGCGACGAACCACTCCGCGTCGGCGCGGCGGTACGGCGAGGGCACCGTCGTGAACCGCGCGATGTCCGGGTCCTGGCACGCCGTGTGGATGGCGTCGACGTCGTCGGTGCGCCAGGGCCGGAGACGGGTGCGGGTGCCGAGGAGCACGGGTGGGTCGGCCATGTCCGCAGGATGACGCGCCGCGTCGGTCCGTGCCCGGCGGCCGCCCCGGGTGATCCGG
>JAICLN010000377.1 GCA_025925615.1 Actinomycetospora sp.
ACGGTGACGAACGGGCCGTTCGTGGTCCGGGACCCGGTCAGGCCAGGGGCGGGTCGGGCATCTTGCCGGTGACCATGAAGACCACGCGCCGCGCGACGGCCACGGCGTGGTCGGCGAAGCGCTCGTAGAACCGGCCGAGCAGGGTCACGTCCACCGCGGGCGCCACGCCGTGCGGCCAGTCCTTGGTCATCATCACGGTGAACAGGTGGCGGTGGAGGTCGTCCATGGCGTCGTCGTCGGACTCCATGGTGAACGCGAGCTCGATGTCGCGGTCGAGGAGCACCCGGCGGGCGTCCTGGGCGAGGTCGAGCGCCACGCGCCCCATCTCGGCGAAGTAGGGCGCCACCTCCTGCGGCAGGACCAGCTCGGGGTGACGACGCCGGGCGGCCTTGGCGACGTGCAGGGCGAGGTCGCCCATCCGCTCGAGGTCCCCGGCGGAGTGGATCGCCGCGATCACCGAGCGCAGGTCGCCCGCGACGGGGGCCTGCAGGGCCAGCAGCCCGAACGCCTGGTCCTCCGCGGAGGTCCGCAGGGCGTCGATCTCGGTGTCGGAGGAGATGACCTCCTCGGCCAGGTCGAGGTCCCCCTCGAGCAGTGCGCTCGTCGCCTTCTTCATGGCCTCGCCGGCCAGCTGGGACATCTGGGCGAGCTCGTCGTTGAGTCCCGAGAGCTTCTCGTGGTAGGCCGCGCGCATGGCCGCAGACTAGGCGGGAGCGACGGCCGCCACCCGTCCCGCGGGTGAACCGGCGGTGAACGGCGCTCGATGCCCGGTGATCACGCACACACGCTCTGCGCCGCGTTGACGACGGGGGCGGCCGGGGCGATCGCGGCAGGGGCGGCCGGGTTGACCACGCGCCCGTCGAAGTCGTCGCCGAGCTGCAGCACGAGGCCGGCGACTCCGGTCGGCTGCGGTGCGAGGACCGCGCCCGGGACGGCCCGCTGCAGGGTCGCGGCCGCGGCGGCCTGGTCGGGGGTGAAGCGGATGACCGTGCGTGGGTCGGAACCGCCCGCGACGCCCGACCCGCCCGACACCGTGAAGCCGTAGCCCCGCAGCGCGCCGGCCACGGAGGACTCCGACGGGCCCTGGGTGGACCGGTCCCGGCGGAAGCCCGAGGCGCGGTCCCCGTCGGAGGTGGCCGACGAGCCCGAGTCCGAGGAACCCGACGAGGCGGCCGCGGCCGCCGCGTCCGTGCCGTCCCCGCTGCCGTTGCCCGATCCGGTCCCGGTGCGGGCGTCCACGAGGCGCAGCGCGACCTGGGAGGCCGGGAGGGGCGGGGCGGGCGGCGGCGCGGCACCGGGCTGGCCGGGCAGCGGACGGTCGCCGATGATCGCGTCGAAGAGCGCGCGGTCGTCGGTGCTGCGCAGCACCTCGTTACCGCGGGCGTTCGCCACGCCCGTCGTCGGCACCGTCGTGAACGTGACGTTGCGGGCGTCGAGGCTCGAGAGCGACTGGCCGAGGGAGAGGAGCTGATCGGCCTCGATGTTCTCGCCGTAGGTCGAGCGGGAGACGGCGCCGACGAGGCCCTGGAGCTTGCCGAGGTCGAGCAGCGTGCCCGCCGAGAGCGACTGGCGCAGCAGGGCCGAGAGGAAGAGCTGCTGGCGGTGGATGCGGCCGTAGTCGCTCGTCGGATCCCCGACGACGTGGCGGGCCCGGACGAAGTTCAGGGCCTGGTCCCCGGAGAGCACGCTCGTGCCCGGCTTCGGGATCACGGTGCCGAGGATCGAGTCGCGCATCGGCTTCTCGATGCAGACCGGCACGCCGTCGACGGCGTCGACCATGTCCTTGAACCCCGAGAAGTCCACGCCGAGGAAGTGGTTCACGGCGAGTCCCGAGAGCTGCTGCACGACCTTGGTGACGCAGCGGGGACCACCGACCTGGTAGGCCGAGTTCAGCTTCACCCGCCCGGTCTCGGGGATGACCTGGGGCGTGTAGGCCCCGGAGACCGAGTCCCAGCGCTCGCACGCGGGCCGGTCGATCTCGAGGTCGCGCGGGAAGGACACGACGGTCATCTCGGACCGGCTCGCCGGCACGTGGACGATCATGACGGTGTCCGACCGGGCGCCGGGGACGTCGTTCGGGTCGCCGACGTCCTCGGTCGGGGTCGCGCCGACCCGGGTGTCGGAGCCGACCACGAGGAAGTTCTGGTCCCCGGCCTGCGCCGCCGGGTCGATGATCGCGTTCGACGTCGGGTCGAGCGCGGCGATCTGGCGGACCGCGGCCTCGAACCACGAGGTGGCCCCCCACGCGAGACCGCACACGAGGACCACGACGACCGACGTCGTCGCCGAGATCAGCCGCGCCGTGGTCGCCCAGGTCCAGCGACGGCGCATCCCGCGCAGCCGGGTCCGCAGCCCGGCGGCGACCGCGGAGGAGGCCGCGGCGGTCGCGGCCCAGCCCAGGTCGGCGTCGCCGGAGGCGGACACGACGACGCTGCGGGCGGCGGGCCGACCGGGCGGCGGCTCGACGGCCGGGGGAGCGGGCACGGCGGTCGGGACCGCGGCCACGGGCGACGCGGCGGGCTCCGGCACGTCCGCGGCCGGGTGGCGCAGCCGCTCGGTGGGCTCCCGGTCCTCGGCGTCGTCGTCGGGCTGGGCCGGGACCGGCAGCTGGGCCGGGACCGGCGGCTGGGCC
>JAICLN010000156.1 GCA_025925615.1 Actinomycetospora sp.
AGCCGGTCGGGCCGGGCGAGGGCCACGCCGATCCCGGTCGCGAGGCCGAGCCCGATCGACTGGAACCCCTGCGTGAAGCAGAACCCGGCCTCGTCGGGGACCCGCAGGTAGCCCGCGGGGTAGCCCATGAAGTTGCCGGAGTCGGTCACGACGGTGCGCGCAGGTGGCAGCAGGTCGTCGAGGGCGGCGGAGAGCACGCGCGGGTCGATCCGCTCGCCGACGACCTCGGCCGGCGCGACGTGCCGGGCGCCGGTCCGGATCCGGTCGCCGACCTCCTCGGTGCGGTAGCCCGCGGACGTGCCCACCACCTCGAGCACGTCCCGCGCGGTGGCGGCGACGTCCCCGAGCACGCCGAGCGATACCGGGCGGTTCGCGCCGAGCGCCTCGGGGGTGTCGTCGACCTGGACGAGGGTCGCATGCGCGGTGAGGTCGCCGTGGCGGGTCGTCCACGCCGTGAGCGACGCCCCCCAGGCGACGATGACGTCCGCGCCGGTGATCAGCTCGGCGGCCAGCGGGGTCGAGAAGCCGCCGGAGATGCCCAGCGACCACGGGGAGCCGGTGAACAGGCCGTGCGCCACGGCGCTCGTCGCGAGCAGCGCGCCGGACCGGTCGGCCAGCGCCTCGAGCTCCGCCCGGGCGCCGCGCGCACCGCGCCCTGCGAGGAACACCGGCCGCTGGGCGTCGTCGAGCAGCCTCGCCAGCCGGGCGACCGACCCCGCGTCCGGGCGCGGCGGCCGCCAGGTCGTCGGCGCCGGCGTCGTCCCGTGAACGCCGCTCTCCCGAGGCTGAGTGTCGGCAAAGGGACTCTTCTGGCTCTGGACGTCGAGCGGGAGGTTGAGCACCACGGTGCGCCGCTGGTCGCGGCACACGCCGTAGGCCCGCACGACGTCGGCGGCGGCCGACGCGGGCGAGTGCACCCGCTCGGCCACCGCGCCGACCGAGCGGGCCAGCGCGTCCTGGTCGACCCGGAAGTTCGAGCGGACCTGGGGTCCGGGGGTGTCGGCGGCGAGGACGAGCAGCGGAGTCCGCGACTTCGCCGCCTCGCCGATCCCGGTCAGCGCGTTCGTCAGCCCGCAGCCCTGGTGAAGGGTGACGACGGCGACCTCGCCGGAGGTGCGCGCGTATGCGTCGGCCGCGGTCGTGGCGCCGGTCTCGTGGCGGGCCGCGGTGTACTCGACCCCGGCCGCGCGCAGCGCGTTCGTCACGTGGAAGTTGCCGCTGCCCATGACGCCGAACGCCCGCCCGACGCCCAGTTCGGCGAGCCGCGTGCCGACCTGGTCGGCGACGGTGGTCTCCCGGGTCACCGCTCCACCAGGGCCAGCACGCGGGCCGGCGAGCCGGAACCGCCCACGATCGGCAGCGGGCACACCACCAGCACCGCACCCGTCGTCGGGACCCTCCCGAGGTTGCGCAGGCTGGTCAGGCCCCACCGGTTCGCGCCCATGAGGAAGTGGTGGCAGGAGAACGGCGGGTCGAACCCGCCCGCCGCGCCGGCGTCGGTCCCGACGGTCTCGACCCCGAACCCGGTCAGCGGCGACTGCTCGGCGATCCACCGGGCGCACTCGGTCGACACCCCCGGGGTGTGGGGGCCGGCGTCGTCGGCGTTCATGAACTCCTCCTGCGTCGCACCGTGGGCCTCCCACCCGGTGCGGTAGAGCAGCCACCCGCCGTCGGGCAGCGGCCCGTGCTCGGTCTGCCAGGCCTCGAGGTCGGCCACTTCGAGCAGGTAGTCCGGGTCCCGGGCCACCTCGGCGGTCCGGTCGATCACGGCGACGGGGGCGACGAGGGTCCGCATCGGGACCTGGGAGACGTCGGGGCCGGCGCGACCGGTGACCCAGTGGTTCGGCGCGTCGAGGTGGGTGCCGGTGTGCTCGCCGGTGTGGATGTCGTTCCAGTACCAGGCGGGCCCGCGGTCGTCGTAGCGCGAGAGCTCCTCGAGCCGGAAGCGGCTGGTGTTCGCGAACGGCGCGGGCAGCTCGAGGATCGGCGTGGACTCCTGCAGCGGCGTCGTGAGGTCGACGACCTCGACCACGCCGGAGCTCATCGCCTCGGCGAACGCGGACAGGACGGACATGGTCATCTCCTCGGGGCCGGGGTCCCGGCGAGCATGGTCCACCGGCGGTGCCCGCGAAAGCGGCGCGTTGTCCGTTCGGCAGCGCTGAACGAAGTCGTCCAGGAGCGTCCGCTGGACACGAACAGTTCGAGGACCGACGATCACGGGCATGGATCAGTCGAGTGCGTCCGAGCCGGTGCGGCCGAGCGAGCCGCCCAACGTCGTCCTCGTGGTACTCGACGACCTCGGCTTCGGCAGCTCCAGCGCCTTCGGCGGACCGTGTCGGATGCCGACCGCCGAGCGCCTCGCCGACGACGGGCTGCGCTACACCCGGTTCCACGTGACGGCGCTGTGCTCGCCGACCCGCCAGTCCCTCATGACCGGGCGCAACCACCACGCGGTCGGGATGGGCGCCACCACCGAGATGGCGACCTCCGCCCCCGGCTACACCGGGTCGCGACCGCGGAGCGCGGCGACGCTGGCCCGGACGCTGCAGGGCAACGGGTACAGCACGGCGGCGTTCGGCAAGTGGCACCAGACCCCACCGTCGGAGATCAGCCCGGTGGGCCCGTTCGACCGCTGGCCCACCGGTGAGGGGTTCGACCACTTCTACGGGTTCATGGCCTGCGAGATGAACCACTGGTACCCGCTGCTGTTCGAGGGCACCCGGCCCGTCGAGCCGGCGCGGCGGCCCGAGGACGGCTACCACCTGTCCGAGGACCTGGTCGACCACGCCGTCGACTGGGTGCACACCCAGCGCACCATGACGCCCGACCGCCCGTTCTTCACCTACCTCGCCTTCGGCGCCTCCCACGCGCCGCTGCACGTCGCGCCGGAGTGGCGCGAGCGCTACCACGGTGAGTTCGACGGTGGGTGGGACCGGCTGCGCGAGGAGACGCTGACGCGGCAGAAGGCGCTGGGCGTCGTGCCGGAATCGGCCGAGCTGTCCCCGTGGCCCGCGGGGGTGCCGCACTGGGACGACCTCGACGAGACCCGCCGCACCCTCGGCGCGCGGTTCATGGAGACGTTCGCGGGGTTCACCGAGCACGCCGACGCCCAGCTGGGGCGCTTCGTGAGCGCGCTCGAGGAGCTCGGCGCCCTGGAGAACACGGTGTTCCTCTACCTCCTGGGCGACAACGGCGCCTCGGGCGAGGGCGGGATCGAGGGCACCCACGTCGAGCACCGCCTCGGACACGGCCTCGTCGACGACCCCGCCGAGATGCTCGGCCACCTCGACGAGATCGGCGGCCCCGCGAGCTACCCGATCGCACCGGTCGGCTGGGCGCTCGCGATGAACACGCCCTACCAGTGGACCAAGCAGGTGGCGTCGCACTTCGGCGGGACCCGCGACGGGCTGGTGGTGCACTGGCCCCGCGGCATCGCCGACGCGGGCGGCCTGCGGCACCAGTTCCACCACGTCATCGACGTGCTGCCCACCGTGCTGGAGTGCGCCGGGATCCCGCTGCCCACGACCGTGGACGGCACGCCCCAGCAGCCCGTCGACGGCACGAGCATGCGCTACACGTTCGCCGACCCGCACGCGCCCGAGGGCCGGCGGACGCAGTACTTCGAGATGTGCGGCAACCGCGGCATCTACCACGAGGGCTGGACGGCGGTGACACGTCACGGCACGCCGTGGGAGATGGGCGCCTCCGCGGGCCGCGGGCGGTTCGACGAGGACGTGTGGGAGCTCTACGACACGACCACCGACCCGA
Source organism: Actinomycetospora sp. (assembly GCA_025925615.1). Lineage (GTDB taxonomy): Bacteria > Actinomycetota > Actinomycetes > Mycobacteriales > Pseudonocardiaceae > Actinomycetospora. The sequence continues at coordinate 3,769 of JAICLN010000156.1, forward strand.
GCCAGGCCCACGACGTCGCCGCCGAGCACCCCGAGCGGCTCGCGCAGCTCCGTGACCTCTTCCTGGTCGAGGCCGGGAAGTACCAGGTCCTGCCCCTCGACGACCGGGTCACCGAGCGGGAGAACCCGCAGCTGGCGGGCCGGCCCGACCTGATCGGCGACCGGACCTCGGTCACCTACCGCGGCTCGGTGCGGCGCCTGATCGAGGAGACGACGCCGAACGTCAAGAATCGGTCCCACGCCGTCGTCGCCGATGTCGAGGTCCCGGCCGGCGGCGGCGACGGCGTCGTCGTGGCCCAGGGCGGCCGGTTCGGCGGCTGGGCGGTCTACGTCCGCGGCGGCCGGGCCTGCTACGTCTACAACTACTTCGGGCTGCGACGCCACACCGTGCGCGCCGCGCACGTCCTGCGCCCCGGGCGGCACGAGATCCGCGTGGACTTCGGCTACGACGGCGGCGGGCTCGGTCGCGGCGGGACCGCGGCGCTGCGGGTCGACGGGCTCGAGGTCGGGACGGTGCGGATCGCGGAGACGATCCCGTACTACTTCTCCTTCGACGAGACCTTCGACGTCGGCGTCGACCTCGGCACCCCGGTCACCGACGACTACCCGGCCGGCGACAACGCGTTCACCGGCACCGTCCGCACCGTGCGCGTCGACCTCTCGGTCGCGGAGCCGGAGCCCGACCCCGAGCCGTGCGGGTTCCGGCGCCGGGTCATGACGTCGCACTGACGCCAGCAGCGACCGAGCCCGCGCACCGGAAGCCGAGGTTCCCGGAGCTCGACTCCGGGGTGTTCGAGGTCCGCGCCGCGACCCGGTAGCGGTTGCAGTACGAGTCGTGGCAGAGGTACGAGCCGCCGCGCATGACGCGCGCGGCCCCGTGCTCCGGCCCGCCGGGATCGTGCTCCGGGGAGCGGCCGTACCAGTCGGGGGCGAACCAGTCCGCGGTCCACTCCCAGACGTTGCCCACCGTCTGCCACAGCCCGAACGCGTTGGGGCGGTAGGTCTTGACGGGCGCCGTGGTCAGGTGGCCGTCCTCGCGCGTGTTCTCGGTCGGGAACCGCCCCTGCCAAATGTTGAGCGGCCACCGGCGCCCGCGCCCGACCCCGAGGTCGTCGCCCCACGGGTACCGGGCGCCCTCGAGCCCGCCCCGGGCGGCGTACTCCCACTCCGCCTCCGTGGGGAGCCGCTTGCCCGACCACGCGCAGTAGGCCGTGGCGTCGTTCCAGGACACGTGGACGACGGGGTGCTGGGCGCGGTCCCCGATCGACGAGCCCGGCCCCTCGGGGCGCCGCCAGCTCGCCCCGCGCACGGCGAGCCACCACGGGGCGCCCTCGACGCTGGTGAGGACGTCGGAGCGGTCGCCGGTGAACGCCAGGTGGAACACCCCCGACGAGCCCCACCGCTCGGCGTCGGTGACGTAGTCGGTGGCCTTGACGAAGCGGGCGAACGAGGCGTTGGTGACCGTGGTGGCGTCGAGGAGGAACGCGCCTAGGACCACGCGGTGCACCGGGCGCTCGCCGTCCGCGGGGTCGCCGTCGCCGTGCTGGTCGCCCATCGCGAAGGCGCCGCCGGGGAGGTGGACCTGGCCTCGGGTGGAGGGAATCGTCACGACACCCCAGTCTGGTGGTCACGATCGTTCGGCTCCATCGAACAAGGATGGACGCAACCGTGGAGGTGGGCTGCATGGAACTCTCGCTGCGCCGTCTCCGGACGCTGCTCGAGGTCGCGCGGCGCGGCGGGGTCAACGCCGCGGCGGCCGCGCTGCACTACTCGCCGTCCGCGGTCTCCCAGCAGATCGAGACCCTCGGCGTCGAGGTCGGGGCGCCCGTGATCGAGCGGGTCGGGCGCGGGGTCCGGCTCACCGAGGTCGGCCGCGTCCTCGTCGAGCAGGCCGAGGTCCTGCTCGCCGCCGAGCACCGGGCCGTCGCCGCGGTCGAGGACGCCCGGCAGCACCTCTCCGCCCGGCTCTCCGTGGGCATGTTCGCCGCCGCCGCGGCTGCCCTGCTGCCCACCGTCATCACCGACCTGGCCGCGACCTACCCGGGGATCACGCTGGAGAGCAGCGAGACCGATCCGGAGCGGGCTGGCCTCGACGTGCTCCACGGGCACCTCGACCTGGCGCTGCTCCTCGACTACCCGGACGCCCCGGAGCCCTGGGCGCCCGGGCTGACCGTGGTCCCGCTCGGCCAGGACCGGATCCACCTCGCCGCCCCGGCCGACACCGCCTACCGCCCGGGAACCGACCTCGCCGAGCTCGCCGGCGAGAGCTGGATCATCTCGGGCCCGGACACGTACTACGGGCGTGCCGTGCGGACCGCGTTCCGGCGGGCGGGGTTCGACCCGCAGGTCAGGCACCGGGTCGACGGGCTGGCCACGGCGCTCGCGATGGTCGCCACCGGGCTGGGCGTCACGCTCGCCAGCGACCTCGGCCGAGCGTTCTGCCCACCCGGGGTCGAGATCGTGCCGTTCGAACGGCCGTTGCTCCGCACGATCGTCGTCGCCCACCTCCCTCACGCGACGGAGCGACCGAGCGTCCGGGCGACCGTCGACGCCTTCGCCCGCGCCGCGACCACCCAGGGCCTCGCGCCGATGGGCTGAGGGGCCGCGACGCCCTCGCCGCACCGGCGCCGGTCGTCACCGCGAGCCCGCGGCCACCATCGTCGCGGTGATGGGCTCGAGCGCGGTGACCAGCTCGTCGAGCTCGGCCGGGGAGAGGGCGTCGTACGGCGGGGCGGCGAGCTCGTCGGTCAGGGCCTCGATGCGCTCCTTGGTCGCGCGGCCGGCGTCGGTGAACCGGCCGTCGGCGTCGACGAGCCCGCGCTCGCGCAGGCCGGCCATGACCGCGGCCAGCCGCTTCTTCGGCAGGTGGTGGACGCGCCCGAACGACTCCGGTGGGTCGATGCCCATCTCCACCGCGGACAGGATGTGGGCCTCCGTGCCCCCGATGCCCGCGCCGAGCAGGGCGGCGATGTGCCCGTCCCCGCGGTGCTCGCGCAGCATGTTCGCGGCGTGCCACAGCCGGGTGACCGGGTCGCTCGGGACCGGCATGGCGCGCAGGCCGGCGAACATCACCCGACCGTTCGTGGGCGCCCTCCTCGCGGCCTCGTGAGCCAGATCCGCCGCGCGCACCACGCCCGACGAGGTGGCCATCTCCTCGCCGAGGATGCGCCGGACGGAGGCTGCGCTGCCCCGCTCCCGGGCGGCGAAGGACGCTTCGGGCGGGGCCGTCTCCCACGCGCCCGGGATGTGCCGCGCGGCCTCCCCCTCGGCGAAGCTGTAGAAGGCCGCGTGCACGACCTCCGCCGGCACCCGCCCCAGCGGTGCCGCGCGGCTGGCGAAGTAGCCGTCCCAGTAGGTGCGGTGGCCGAGCGCGGCCAGCTCCTCGTTGCTCTCGTCGGCGAAGTAGGTGACCAGGCAGATCGGCTCGAGGAGCTCGAACATCCGGCGGGCGGTGGTGGACATGGCGTCTCCCTCGGTGTGGACCTTCACCCCGCCAACGAACCGCGCCCCGCCGTTTCGACACCGCACCTCGACGATCCCGCGAGCAACAGTGGCGCGATGCGGCCGAGGCCGGCCGCGAGCTCGGCGGAGTCTCCAGCGGGGGCACCCGCCACACCTGCTCGCCCTCCACCCCGAGCGGCTCGCGGCTGGTCGCGAGCACCCGGACGTCCGAGGCGACCCGCAGTAGCCCGTCGACGGCCGTGGCGACCTCGGACAACAGGTGCTCGCAGTTGTCGAGCACCACCAGGGCCCGTGCCTCGGCCAGGTAGGGCGCCAGGTCGCCCGCCGGGACGGGCACCGCCATCGCGCGGGCCACCGCCGGGACCACGGCGTTCTCGGCCGCCAGCTCGACCCACCACACCCCGTCGGGACCGATCTCCGGGCTCCCCGCCGCGATCCGCCAGGCGAGCCGGGTCTTCCCGGAGCCGCCCGGCCCGCACAGGGCCAGGAGCCGCGTGCCCGCCGTCAGCCGGACCCCGCGTCGGACGTGCTGGCCGCGGCCGACGAAGGAGCTCAGCTCGGCGGCCAGGTTGCTCGGGACGCCGAGACGCTGGTGCACGCCCGGCCGATCGTGTCGCGCCATCTCCCCCTCCGGTGACCCATCGTCACACCGAGGGCCCCGGGCTCACGACCTACTCGACTCGTTGGGCCCAGCTGGGCCGCCCGTTGTGGTCAATCCTCGGACCGAGCCGTGATGGCGCAGGGCCGGAATCCCTTCACGATCAGCCAGAGGCCCAGGGACAGCTCCCACACCGCGATCGGGAGAGCGGCCACGATCGCCCAGACCGAGAGCGCATCGTCGACCCCCACCAGCTCCGCGATCTTCGAGGCGAGCAGCACGGGGGCGCCGACGAGCCCGAGCAACGGGATCGCCCGCGGTACCAGCCCGGAGCGGTAGAGCAGTGTCCCGAGCAGGATCGCGTTGGCGACGGGCATGAGGCCCTGCCCGAGCAGGAAGGTCCCGTCGTAGACCGCGACGAGGGCGGCGCCGGCCGGGATCGCGGCGGCGCCGAGCGAGCCGGCGACGTCCTGGCGCACGGTCACCACCGCCAACAGGGCGACGACCCCGACGACGATCAGGCTCGCTTCCAGGGTGCGCGTGGCGACGAAGCCGAGCGCGAGACCCTCGTTCTGTCGCCGCACGATCGGGAAGAGCGTGACGGCCGTGCCGATGCAGGCCAGGGCGACGACCAGTTCGAGCAGGCCCCCGACGATCACGCCCGTATCGGGACCCGGCCCGACGACGTAGCGGGGGTCGTGGACCGGTCCGTACAGCCCGAGCACGGGGATCGACACGAACGTCAGGACGTAGAACGCACCCGCCGTGAACGACGTCCTCCGCCACGGGTCCTTCGGGCGTCGCTCCGGCGCTTCGATCGAGATCGTCGCGGTCATGTCGGCCTCCTGGAGATCGAGAACGTCTCGCGCCGTACTGGGCGCTCGTCCACAGGTTGGGCAGTACAGGTGCGGCGGCCAACGATGGTTGCCGTTCCCGGGAATCCTGGGTGGGATCCGGGCATGGAGGACACACGGCGCGCCGACGCGGTCGCGGCCGCGCTCGAGGAAGCGGCACCCCGGCTCAAGCGACTCCGCGCGCACCGTGGCGAGACGCTCGCCGATCTCTCGGAACGGACCGGCATCTCCAAGAGCACGCTCTCCCGACTCGAGAACGGGCGGCGACGCCCCACCCTGGAACTGCTCCTGGCGCTCTCCTTGGCCTACCGGGTGCCACTCGATGATCTCGTCGGCGCGCCGGAGGTCGGCGATCCGCGGATTCGGCTGAAGCCCGGCCAGGTCAAGGGCCGCATCGTCATCCCGCTCACGCTCCACCCCGGCGGGATGCAGGCCTGGAAGATCGTCGTCCCCGTCACCAAGGTCGATCCCGAGTTGCGGGGCC
>JAICLN010000372.1 GCA_025925615.1 Actinomycetospora sp.
ACTGGCATCGGTCGGGACGACGAACCCGAGGTCGGCGTGCAGCTGTCGCGGCGTCCCGAACTCCCCGGCCTCCAGGCGCTCGCGCAGGTCGCGCACGAGCGGGTGACAGGCCATCCACATGGCCTCCATGCAGAACAGGTCGCCCGCCGACGCGAACAGCGCCTCGCCGTCGGCCCTGGTCAGCGCGAGCGGCTTCTCGCAGAGCACCGGCTTGCCGGCCGCGAAGGCCAGCCGGGCATGCTCCAGGTGGTGGGAGTGCGGGCTCGCGACGTAGACGACGTCGACGTCGGGGTCGGCGACCAGCGCGTCGTACGAGTGGTGGACGTGGGTCTCGGGCGAGCCGAGGTCGCGGGCGAACGCCGCGGCCGACTCGCGTGAGCGAGACCCGACCGCAGCGATCACCGCGCCCGGCGTGGCCTGGAGGTTCTCGGCGAAGCTGCGGGCGATCTTGCCGGTGGCCAGGATGCCCCACCGGGTGGTGGGCGCTCCGCGATCGGACTGAGGGGTCGACGGGGTCATGACCTCATCAGATGGGATCCGGCGACGCGCCGCAAGCGAATGACATCGATGGAATTCGTCGCGTAGACTCACGCGGCAGACGGCCCGACGGACGTCGAGCACCACCAGCGAGGCGCACGAGGGGAGAGACGCATGGACGCCGCCGCACAGCCGAGCCGCGACGCCGCTGCCGGTCTCAGCGAGCGCGACCGTGAGGTGCTCGACTTCGAGCGGCAGTGGTGGAAGTACGCCGGCGCCAAGGAGACCGCGATCCGCGAGTCCTTCGACATGTCGGCCACCCGCTACTACCAGGTCCTCAACGCATTGATCGACAGGCCCGAGGCCCTCGTCGAGGACCCGCTGCTCGTCCGCCGGTTGCGCCGGATGCGGGCCGAGCGACAGCGGGCCCGATCGGCCCGCCGCCTCGGCTTCGAGGTCTGAGCCGGTGTCGTCTCGCGGATCGGTGCGCGAACAGCGCGGGGTGGTGTTCCCGTCGCCGGTGATGATCCTGAGCATCGTCGCGGTCGCGATGGCCGGCGTCGCGTGGTTCGCCACCCGGCAGCCCGATCCCACCGAGCGTGTGGTCACCCCGAGCTCCCAGCAGTCGCCGACCGTCCAGCACACGACGCCGGCCCAGCCCAAGCAGAAGAAGCACAAGCCCGCACCACCTGCCCTCGACCGCTCGAAGGTCATGGTCACCGTCTTCAACAACTCCGCGGTGAGCGGCCTCGCCGGCCGGGTCGCGACCCAGGCCTCCGACGCCGGCTGGCAGGTGGTGGGCGCCGACAACTGGTACGGCACGATCCCCGCCACGACCGTGTACTTCCCGCCGCGCCTGGCGAAGGCGGCCCACCAGCTGGCCCTCGACCTCGGTGTCCGCCGCACGATGCCGGCGGTCGCGCCGATGAAGCTCGACCGGCTCACCCTGATCCTCACCGGTCCGCTCGCCTCCTCGCGCTGACCACCCGGTCGGCGGCGCCGGGCGCCGTGGCAGGGTGATCGCCGTGCGGTTCACCTCGCCCGACGCCGAGCAGCGGTACGCCGCGCTGGTGGCGGTCGCAGCCTCGACGGTGGTCGGTCTCGACTTCGACGGCACCCTGGCCCCGATCGTGGACGACCCCGACGAGGCGCACATCCATCCCGACGCGCCTGAGGTTCTCAGGCGGCTCGCGGACGTCGTCCGGGCGATCGCGGTGGTGACCGGGCGTCCGGCCCGCAAGGTGCTGGCGCTCGGCGGGCTGGACGAGGTCGGCCGTGACCTGGGCGAGCACGGGCGCGAGCTGTTCGTGTTCGGTCAGTACGGCTTCGAGCGGTGGACCTCCACCGACCGCCGGGTCGTCTCCCCGATGCCCCCGCCGGGGCTGTCCGGCTTCCTGCGCGACCTGCCCCGCGTCCTGCGCGAGGCGGGTGCCGAGGGCGCCTTCCTGGAGGACAAGGGACTGGCGCTCGCCGTGCACACGCGTCGGCTGGACGACCCGCAGGGGGCGTTCACGCGCCTCGAGCCGCGCCTGCGCGACCTGGCCGAGCGGGCCGACCTGGTCGTCGAGCCCGGCCGCAACGTGATCGAGGTCCGGGCGCCCGGGATGGACAAGGGCACCGTGGTGCGTGACCTCGCCGAGCAGCAGGCGGCCGGCGGCTTCCTGTTCGCCGGCGACGACCTGGGCGACGTGGAGGCCTTCGAGGCGGTCGCCGAGCTGAGGGAGCAGGGCCTGGCGACCCTCCTGGTCTGCTCGGCGTCGGAGGAGGAGAGCGCACTGGTCGCCCGCGCCGACGTGGTCGTCCACGGACCCGTCGGCGTCCTCGACCTGCTGCGCCGCCTCACCGCGGACGCGCGGTCCTCTGAGGGACGACGTCTCAATTCATGAGACGGGCATCCATTATGCGGACACCGGCTACGTCGCACCGCTCGGCGGCTCCTACTGTGGGGGCGCAGCTCATCGAGAGGGACTGAGGGAACGGCCCGTCGACGTCCCGGCAACCACCACGCATCCCCGTCGTACGACGGTCGTGGGAACGGTGCCAAATCCGTCCCGCCGGCGAGGGTCGCCGCGGGGAAGATGAGAAGGAGGAACCTTCGTGAGCACTGTGGTCGCCGAGACCCGTCCCACTCCCGCCACGCCCGCTCTCCGTTCGGGAGCCTTCGGCCACGCGCGGGCCCTGTCGTGCCGCGAGTGCGGGCACGAGGTGGCGCTGGGTCCCCACTACGCGTGTCCGGAGTGCTTCGGCCCGCTCGAGGTCGCATACGACTTCCCCGCCGTCACCCGCGCCGAGATCGAGGCCGGCCCGCGCAACATCTGGCGCTACCAGCCGCTGCTGCCGGTGCCCACCGACATCGCGCAGAGCCCCAACACCGAGCCCGGCTACACCCGGCTGCTGCGGGCGACCAACCTCGGCCGCGAGCTGGGCATCGACACCCTCT